>NZ_JACJFA010000011.1:0-136998 GCF_014164345.1 Pseudoalteromonas sp. SG43-5 | reverse complement strand
GGCTGTTAGAACTCAATCTGTACGAGTGCCCACACAGATGATTGCTTTATATTGTTAAAGAACGTTTTGAGTCGCTTTAGCGTCTCAAGGGATGCGAATAATACACCCTTTATTTTTCGAGTCAACACTTTGTTTTAAACTTTCTTTTGGAAGATTTAAAACCGAAGTTTTATTTAACTCTGTGAGTAGTTCGTGCCTTGCTATGCTTCAGCGTTTCCCGTCTCAGTGGGGTCGCATTATAGGGAGATCCGAAAACAGATCAACCCTTTTTTGAAGAAAACTTGAAATAATATGCGGTTCGCACATATTTACATCGAAATGGTTACTTTAAACACTAAAAAGGCCCTGATGGGCCTTTTTAATTAGTTTACTATGAGCTTCCAGCCAAGTTTTCCTTGCTGTTTAGACTCTTGTTGCAGCTCGCTGGCCATTAATGGATGATCTTTTAACCAGTTACTTTCAAACTTAAGGTCTAACACTTCATTTTTAGCAGTTAACTTAAACTTAGGCAGTACATCATCTTGTCTGCGCATTGATAAAATGACTGCTATTCGTAGTAATCTCACTATATATTGTGCTAATAGACTATTTACGCCGAGTGAATTAAAACAACCTTTTGGAAAATCAGATCGATGTGCATCTGCTACCGCTACTATTAATTTATGCTCTGACTGTGAAAAACCAGGCATATCGGTATTTTCCAAAATATAAGCGGTATGTTTATGGTACTGCTTATACTCTATTAGTAATCCAATCTCATGAAGCTGCGCTACCGCTTTTAATAGTGGTAACCCATTTAAGCTTTCAATTGGCCAATCTTTATCAATACTCAGCGCTAACTGCATTGCCAAGCTTGAAACTCGACACGCTTGTTTTTGATCAACATGATAACGGCTCATAAACCCATCAACAGTGCGTTTGCGAATGTCGTTATTATGAAACTCCGGAACCATGCTATATAAAACACCTTCACGCAGTGCTCCACCCGCCAATCCCATTTTTTCTATTTCAAGAGATTCAAATAGTGCGATTAAGATTGCAAGTCCTGATACAAATACCAGTCGACGGTCTTCACTTAACCCAGGAAGGTCTAGCGCTGCAATAGTGCTAAATGCAATTGCTTGATCTTTTATGGTGTTGAGCTTTTCAAGTGTAAGTAAGTCGTCAAGATTTTGCGCGACCATAATTTCTTGAATTGCTTGTACTGTACCAGAAGCTCCAGATGCAATTTGCCATCCAGCTGCTTTATACTCTGGAGAAATTTCATCAATGACTGTACGAGCCGCTTTTATTGCTGCGTTAAAGTTACTCTTACTTAGTTGGCAATCTTTAAAATAGCGTTCAAGATAGGTAACACACCCCATATTGAGGCTTTTGTAATGTAGGGCATCAAATGCTTTACCAATTACAACTTCTGTGCTTGCACCACCAATATCAATAACAAGCTGTTTGCCAGTACAAGATGAAGTATGGGCAACACCTTTATAAATTGTGCGCGCTTCTAATTCTCCGCTAATAACATTAATGTTATGACCTAGAATTTTTTCGGCATGATTTTTAAATACTTCGGCGTTAGTTGCTAAGCGTAAGGTAGCTGTTGCTACTATGGTGATGTTTTTGTCTGGGATATCTTGTAGACGCTCAGCAAAAAGGGCAAGGCATTCCCAGCCTCGCTGCATTGCTTCAGTGCTTAATACGTTTCCTTTATCAAGCCCTGCGGCTAATCGGACTTTGCGTTTAACACGTCCAATTGTTTGTAGACCGCCAGCAATTGATTTGGCAATAAGCATATGAAAGCTATTTGAGCCCAAATCAATAACTGCGTACACATTTTTTTGCGGTTTAAGTTGCCCCACCGTTCAAAAACCTCTAGTTACTACTACTTATACAAACGGTCGCTTACGACCGTCCTTTTTGGTAACTATTATTTGGGCGACGTCCGCTATTATTACTACGGTTACGTGGACCTGTTGAATAGTTGCGCTTTCTTTGAATAATAGGCTGAGTTAAATCATCTAGCAATGCTGTTTTATCATAATGTGATAAAGGAATGCTGTGCTCTATATATTCTTCAATTTCATGCAGGTTGTATGCATATTGCTCACATGCAAAACTAATTGCGTGGCCTGATGCACCAGCGCGGCCAGTACGGCCAATACGGTGAACATAATCTTCACAATCGTCAGGTAAATCAAAGTTAAACACATGACTTACTTCTGGAATATGAAGACCACGCGCTGCAACATCGGTCGCAACTAAAAAGTCTAAATCACCTTTGCTAAATTGCGCTAATATAGTTTGGCGTTTTTTCTGGTTAACATCACCAGTAAGCATACCTACACGATGACCGTCTGATTTAAGCCAAGCATAAACCGTCTCACAACTATGCTTGGTATTTGCAAACACGATTGCCTTCTCTGGCCATTCTTCTTCAATTAAGGTTAACAACAGCTTAATTTTATCTTCTTGCGAAGGATGAAATAGCTCTTCTTGAATACGTTTACCCGTTTTAACGTCAGGTTCAATTTGAACATGCTCTGGGTTTGTCATGTGCTCAAAAGCTAATTCTTGTACGCGATACGACAATGTGGCAGAGAATAATAAGTTTAAACGCTTTGATGTATCTGGCATACGATCGAACATATAGCGAATATCTTTGATAAAACCTAAATCGAACATACGATCGGCTTCGTCCAGCACGACTACCTCAATTTCATTAAGGGTGTAACAGCCTTGCTTATACAGATCAATTAGGCGACCTGTAGTACCAATTAAAATATCAACGCCTTTTTCTAGTTGTGCACGTTGTTTTTCGTAATCTTCGCCACCATATACTAAACCTAAGTTAAGATTACAGTGCGGCGCTAAAATTTTAGCATCTTTGTGTATCTGAATCGCAAGCTCCCGAGTAGGGGCCATGATCAGGGCTCTTGGATGTTTACTAGGTGCTTTGCTAGATTGTAATAACCGATGGCACGTGGCGGTTAAAAACGCCAACGTTTTGCCTGTACCCGTTTGAGCTTGGCCCGCGATATCGCGTCCATCACAAATAAAAGGTAGGCATTTTGCTTGAATAGGTGTGCAATATTCAAACCCATTCTCGGTTAAACCGGCAACCACTTCCGGTGCGATAGCAAAGTCTGAAAACTTTTTATCGGTTAAATGTGTCTTAGTCATAGCGTTTAAGCATAACGTTTAAACTTGCAATAAGAAACAAGAGTGTTTAAATACGCACTAAATATTTCGCCTAACTAAATCGGAGAGCGCAATGAGCGAGAAAATAATCCAAATTACTGACGATAGCTTTGAAGCTGACGTATTACAATCAGACAAACCAGTACTAGTAGATTTCTGGGCTGAATGGTGTGGACCTTGTAAAATGATCGCCCCTATTCTTCACGAAGTTGCTGATGAATACGACAGCCGTGTGACTGTTGCTAAATTAAATATTGACCAAAATGCTGGCACACCGCCAAAGTTTGGTATTCGTGGTATCCCTACTTTACTTCTTTTTAAAGATGGCCAAGTAGCTGCAACGAAAGTAGGTGCTCTTTCAAAAACTCAACTTATCGAGTTTTTAGAAAACAACATCTAACGGTAAGCTAGAACAATAAAAAGGGCTTTTTTGCCCTTTTTTAAATTTATTTTGTATAAAGACTGGACGCTTTGCCAGTGAACTGCTAGTTTATAAAGCCAACTAATCCTTAGTTATATTCAACAAACCTCACTCAACGATCAAAGCGATTTTGAGTATGACAACTGTAATAAAGAACCCACCAATATGCATTTACGCGAATTAAAAGACAAGTCGATTAAAGAGCTTGTAGACTTAGCTGAGTCCATGGGGCTCGAAAACGTAGCCCGCTTAAGAAAGCAAGATATCATTTTTGCCATTCTTAAATCCCATGCCAAAGGCGGAGAGAATATCTTCGGCGGCGGTGTATTAGAGATTTTACAAGATGGTTTCGGCTTCTTAAGATCATCAGAAGCCTCTTACTTAGCTGGGCCAGATGACATTTATGTTTCACCTAGCCAAATTCGCCGTTTCAGCATGCGTACTGGCGATTCAATTTCAGGCCTTATTCGTCCACCTAAAGACGGTGAACGTTACTTTGCTTTACTCAAAGTAAATGAAGTTAACTTTGATAAACCTGAAAACTCTCGAACTAAAATTCTTTTTGAAAACCTTACTCCACTACATGCAAACGAACGTTTTCGCATGGAACGTGGTAACGGCAGTAAAGAAGATATTACAGCCCGTGTACTTGATTTAGCATCTCCTATTGGCCGCGGCCAACGTGGCTTGTTAGTAGCTCCGCCAAAAGCGGGTAAAACAATGCTACTTCAAAACATTGCACAATCAATTACGCATAATCACCCTGATGTAACATTAATGGTTTTACTTATTGATGAACGTCCGGAAGAAGTAACTGAGATGCAACGCCTAGTTAAAGGTGAAGTTATTGCATCAACGTTCGATGAGCCAGCTTCTCGTCACGTACAAGTTGCCGAAATGGTTATCGAAAAAGCAAAACGCCTAGTTGAACATAAAAAAGATGTTGTTATCTTATTGGATTCAATCACTCGTTTAGCACGTGCTTATAACACCGTTATTCCTTCATCAGGTAAAGTACTTACTGGTGGTGTTGACGCTAACGCATTACATAAACCTAAGCGCTTCTTTGGTGCTGCACGTAACGTTGAGGAAGGTGGTAGCTTAACAATTATAGCTACAGCGCTTATCGATACCGGCTCTAAAATGGATGAAGTTATCTACGAAGAGTTTAAAGGTACTGGTAACATGGAACTTCACCTTAACCGTAAAATTGCGGAAAGACGTGTATTCCCTGCTATCGACTTTAATCGTTCAGGCACTCGTCGTGAAGAATTACTAACAAAACCAGATGAGCTTCAAAAGCTTTGGATTTTACGTAAAATTGTTCATGACATGTCAGAAATTGATGCAATGGAATTCTTAATCGATAAACTATCGATGAGCAAAACCAATGATGAATTTTTTGATTCGATGAGACGCCAATAAAGCGTTTTAGCTGAATAAAAAAAGCGCCTAAGGCGCTTTTTTTATGTCTGGATTAAACACAGTTTAACTTTCGTTATACTTTTTAAGTACACTCTGCAGCGTATCAACGAGCGCTTTAAAGTCATTCGCACTACTTTTTTGGGTCCTGCGTAAAAGGGCTCTATCTAAACTTTGAGCCGATTGCGCAATTTCATCTAAACCAAACATTTGCGCCGCTCCTAAAATGCGATGACTATCTTTTTGTAGCGCGGCTAAATCTTCACTTATGAAATGCTGAGTAATCGTTTCACTCTCCAAAGCAAAGCTTTGCTTAAAACTAATGACAAGATCGCTCATATCAACTTCATTTTGCTTTGTAATTGGCTGATCTTCTGCATTATGTAGGTGGCTGGAAAGCGCTTTATAAAATGACTCTTTATCTATCGGTTTACCTAAGTAACCACTAAACCCTAACTCTAAATAGCCATCCACTTCATGACTCATAGCATTTGCAGTTAAAGCAAAAATAGGCCGCTCAAAACCACACTGTTTTAATAGCTGAAAAGCAGAACGCCCATCCATCACAGGCATTTGAATATCGAGTAGCACTAAATCAGGATACTCTTTTAAGCACTGCTCTACCGCTTGCTCACCGTTTTCAACGGCAATAACCTCGAGCCCCATTGAACGTAAATAGCGGCTTATTAACCTTCGATTATCAGGGTGATCTTCTGCTAGTACAACACGCCCTGCCAATTGCTTATTTACCTTTGGAGCACTTTGAGTTTCAATCAGGCTTTGCGATTTATTTACTTCTGCGCACGGTAAAAAGAACGAAAACTGACTGCCCTTTTTGTATTCGCTTTGTACACTGATATAACCGCCCATCATCGCGGCTAATTGTTGCGATAAGCTAAGGCCTAACCCTGTCCCCCCAAAGCGACGGCTAATACTGTTATCAGCTTGGCTAAAGCATTCAAAAATAAGCTTTAACTGTTTAGAGCTCATACCAATACCGGTATCTTTTACAATAATCACTAGCCCTTGTTCACTCTTATTTAAAGCAATAATGATTTGGCCAGCGTGAGTAAACTTAATAGCATTAGCACATAAATTTATAAGAATTTGTTTTACGCGTATTAAATCCAGCTTAGTGTAAAACTCATTACCCACTTGATTGTCTAAAATGAGGCGTAAATTTTTTGCTTTTGCTTGAGTGATAAACATTGCATGTACGTCATTTACAAGCTCTACAATATCAAAGCACGAAATATTTAACTCTAACCTATTAGCTTCAATTTTACTTAAATCGAGTACATCATTTATTAAGCTTTTTAAATGGTCACTGTGACGCTGAATTACTCTTAGTTCATCTTTAAGTGACTCAGGCTCATATAATTCATTAATTAAAGCATCTGTTTGCCCTAAAATAGCCGTTAGTGGAGTGCGGATTTCGTGGCTAATATTGGCCAAAAACTGGCTTTTAACATCGTTAGCTTCTCTTAGCTCCTGTGCTATTGCTTGTAACTCGGCAGTGCGCTGCGTAACTTGCTCTGTTAACTGCTGCTTAGCGCGTTTTTCTGCGCCACGGCGGTATAGCGCAATACCAGTTACAACAACCAAAAGTAATAGTAAAAAAGAGAATAAAGTAAGCTGAGAACGCTGCGACATTTTTAGCTCTTGCACACGTCGATCTTGTTTAAGTTTTTCTATCTCTTGGTTTAATTGGGTTGCTTTAAATTGATGCTGAAGTACCGCTAATGCATTTATAATTGCTGTACTTCTGAGTTTTCGCAGCTCACTAATATATTCTTGTTGCAAGGCCATTGCGCTTGAATAATCGCCTTTACTGGCTTCAAGTAGTGCTTTAGTCCCTAAACCCTCCCTAATTATTCGCTCACTGCCATATTCGTGGGCAAGTGAAATAGCTCTATCTAAACTTATTTTCGCCTCTTCTAAGTTGCCTTTAACAAACTGAATTTTACCAAGCGCATGTAGCGCATTAAGCTCTAAATTATGGTTACCTATTTTAAGCGCATAGTACTCACCTAATTTAGCTTGCTCGTACGCTTCATCTACTTTTTTTAACACTAAATTAGTATTTGCCAAGTTGGTATATTGCGTAGATAACTTATTGTAATCATTGGCTGAATTATAATAACGCAGCGCTAGCTGGTAATAATGAAGTGCTAAGTCAAATTGATTACTCTCCATATGAGCAACACCCATATTGTTGTATACCTGCGCAATACCGCTTTTATCATCTAACCGCTGATAAACTTTAAGTACATCTTGATAAAGACTAAATGCACTATCGTAGCGTGATAAGCGTATATAAACGCCTGCTATATTAAGTAATATGTCGGTTTGATCTTGCTCACTACCGTGCGCTTCGTAAATAGCTTTTGCCTTTAAGTAAAACTCTAGGGTATCGCCTAGCTTATTCATATTAAAATAAGCCAAACCAATATTATTTAGTAAATTTGCTTGTTCAAGTAGTTGTTCATTTTTTTCAGCTAATACTAGGGTGCGGGTATATTCACTTATGGCCTTTTGAAATAAGCCTTGATAAAAAAGTGCTACACCTTGCATTTTTATTGCACGAAAGTGCTCGTCAGGAAAGAAAGTATCTGAAGTGTTTTTTTCTAATAATTTAAAATAGTGTAAAGATTCTTTAAAATTATCAGCCGATAACGCACTATTACCTAATGCCGAATAAACAGCGACACGCTCTTTTTTAGAAACGTTTTTATTAGCAAGTAACGTATTTGCTAATTGTAATTTAGGCTCCCACTGCACTTCGTTTTTGAATTGCTCAAATAACGAATCACTATTTTGGGCATAGCTAGGAGCTATTAGTACACAGCATATAGTAAATAAGAGGCATTTAAACTTGCCCAGCATAATTTTAATCCTTCAAACCGTTACTTATATCAGTGTAATCTTTATTGAAGATACACTAACTACTAGGGCCTAAACAATGCTTAACCCACTGATTGATGAGATTTTTGAGCTGATATTAACAAGGCAGGTTTGGCAAGTTCATACTTTAGCAGCAGAACTGACAAACCGCAGCGCAATAACAACACTCGATAAAAGCCCTGAACGTGATTTATTTAAACGTAACTTTTTAATTATGAATGCATTGTACCAACTGCAGGCACAATTACGCCCTCAAAGTTTACTCATTTCAACTCTGCATATCGAGCTTTTAGAAAAAGAAGATAATAGTTTAGTAACAACGAACGAAAATTTGCGAGATTATTATTTAGATTGCCGTAATTACGATACCGATGAAGAGAAAATTGATGAGCTTTTGAATAGTTTTTGGCGTCAGTTTAAAACGACATCACCACAACAAGCATTAAATGACAATGAATTCAAAGCGTTGGCTTTAGAATGGAAATTACCTGAAAATTTCACTCTTAAAAACGTTCAAAAGCGCTGGAGACAACTTGCATTACAGATGCACCCAGATAAACCAAGTGGGTGTGAAGTTAAGTTTAAAAAAATAAAATTACAATACGAGCAGCTAAAGGTAGCTGCTCGCTAATTTGTAAATTTAGCGGTTTAAATTAACGAGTAAGGCGACGAGCGCGTATTTTACGCCCTTTAATGTTGCCTTCGGTTAGTTTGCGAAGTGCTGGTTTTGATGAGTTACGTTCAACAGCAACAAATGCTACGTTATCAAGTACGTTAATTTTACCTACTTGACGACCTGCAACCCCATCCTTACCTGTTAGAGCACCAAGAATATCGCCTGCACGTACTTTTTGCTTTTTACCTGAATCAATCATCAAAGTAACCATTTCAGGGCGGTACGGCGGTTTATCTAATAAATTAAACGGCGGCATTTGCTCTGGAGTAATATCACGCTCGTAATGATCGCCAATTTGTGCAATTTTAAACGCTTCAGCTTCACCATAAATAGAACAAGCAATGCCCTTTTTACCAGCACGACCAGTTCGGCCAACACGGTGAACATGTGTTTGCGTGTCATGTGCTAAATGGTAGTTAATAACCATATCCATGTCATCAATATCTAAACCTCGTGCAGCAACATCGGTTGCAACAAGTATTGAAGCACTTTTATTTGAAAAGTGAATTAGCGTACGTTCACGATCGCGTTGCTCTAAATCACCGTGCAATGCAACAGCGCTGAAGCCTTCGTCAGCTAAATCATCACACACTTGTTGAGTTTCTACTTTGGTATTACAAAATACAACACAGCTTTGTGGTGTAAATTTAAGAAGTAATAACTTAAGCGTTGGATAGCGCTGCTTATTGTTATCCATTTTGTAGAAGTACTGCTTAATTGTGCTTTTGGCTTGCTCTTCTTCTACTTTAACCATTTCTGGATTTTTAAGTACACGCTTAGCAATTGCTTCAATAGCTCTTGGGAAAGTAGCACTAAATAACAATGTTTGACGATTTTGTGGAATACGCTCAATAATTGCATCTAATGTGTCTTGAAAACCCATATCAAGCATTTGATCGGCTTCATCAAGCACCAATGTTTCCACATCATCTAAACGTAGAGTACCTTTACGAATATGGTCATCAACACGCCCTGGCGTGCCAACAATAATATGCGCACCATGTTCAAGTGAACCTATTTGCGGGCCAATTGAAACACCACCACATAACGTCAATATTTTTATGTTATGAATGCCGCGCGCTAATTTACGCATTTCAACTGCAACCTGCTCGGCAAGTTCACGAGTCGGACACAAGACTAAAGATTGAATACGAAAGCGTTTTACATTTAATTTAGCTAACACACCCAAGCTAAACGCAGCAGTTTTACCTGAACCGGTTTTTGCCTGAGCAATGATGTCTTTACCAGCAAGTACAGGCGGCAAACTTTGCGCTTGTACAGGTGTCATGTGGGCATAGCCAAGGGTTGATAAGTTATCAACGAGTCCAGCCGGTAAAGCCAAAGATGAAAAAGCAGTTGAAGTCACAGTAAGTTCCATAGCAATAAAATAACATGGGAGAAAGCCCCACTAATATGCAGCTTATAATAGCAGAATTCGTAATTGGCAACCATTAACAAACACATTATAAAACATGTTAATGAAAGGTGTTGAAAATGATAGTAGTTTGCATTAAGATCGCGATTGTTTTTTTACATACCTGCGCTGGAAGCAATTAATGAAACTGAATTCTATTTACATAGCTCTATTAGCAAGCATTACGACAAGCACATATGCAAACACTACCGACCTTGAACGCATAGAAGTAAAGGGTAGCTACTTTAACGATTACAAAGTAGATAACGCTAATGGCGCAATGAGAACATCAGCTTCATTACTTGAAACTGCACAATCTGTCACTGTAATAACCGACACTATTATTAGCGAACAGCTTGCCACTACACTTGGCGAAGTACTCACAAATGACGCAAGCTTAACTGCAGGCTCACAACAACGAAATCGTGAGGTATTTAACTTACGCGGCTTTGAGCTGAGCTCATCGACAGGTTATTTACGCGACGGTCATCAGCATTGGTCGCACTATCAGCAACCAATCGAAATTTTGCAGCAAGTTGAAGTAATTAAAGGCCCATCAAGTATTTTATATGGTCAGTCAGGCCCGGGTGGCTTGGTTAACATGGTAACTAAAAAACCTACAGCACAAACACTATTTAATGCCAGTGCCGATGTAGATCAGCATGGCTCAACCCGCTTTATGGTTGATGCTGCAGGTGCCTTGACTGAATCGGAAGATTTACGTGCTCGCGGGATTTTAGTAAAGCAAGACGTTGACTACTGGCGTGAGTACCAAAACGGTGAAAATCGTGAACGCGACCGCTTTTTAGGTGCTTTAATTGTAGATTACGATATTAGCGATAACGCATTAGTACGTGTGCATTACGACCGCACAGATGACGAAGCAGGTTTAGATACTGGCGCATGGATAGACGATAATGCTAATGTAATTGGTAGCGATAAAACAATCCGTGATATGTCTTGGGCGTTTACCGATATTACCGTAGAAAACCTAGGTGTAGACCTAGAAGTATTTTTAACCGATAACTGGCAAGTAAAACTTGGCTATAACGAACAAACGTTTGAACGTCAACGCTTTGAGTCAGCACCTCGCATGCCTAGTAGCTTTGCTGAAGGTGACAGCTATGAATCTCGTCCTTACGACCGTTTTGACGATTGGCAATTTAAAACTGCATTTATTGATTTTATTGGTGAATTTAAAACAGGTAGCTTACAGCATCAGTTTTTAATTGGCGCAAACTCGCTAGATTACTACTACGGGCAACGCCGTACTTCTGCTGACTACTTTGATTTTTCTGCAGGACAAGCAGAACCATCACGCCCATCTGTAAGTTATAAAACAGATGATACAGTAAGCGAAACTGAATACGACTATTACGGTATTTACGTTCAGGACTTAATTTCGTTCTCACCACAATGGCAATTATCGCTAGGTGGCCGTTACGATAAGCAAACTCGAGAAGGTGCAGATAACGAGTCATTTGTACCAAAGGTAGGTGTGCTTTATCATCCAAATACTTCGGCAACTATATATGCAAGTTACTCAGAAGGTTTTGAGCCTCAAGGTAGTGAAACTCTGATTGATGAAACCGATGTAAATAATGGCATGAAGCTAGATGCCATTACCTCAGAGCAAAGAGAGATTGGTATTAAATGGCAATTATTTGATGACCGTTTACTGCTTACAGGTGCAATTTTTGATATTAGTAAAGAAGGCACACTTGTTAGCGAACAGCTTGAGACGCCTATTGGCTCATTCACAAGTGAAACAAACCAAGTGGGTGAACAACGCCATAAAGGTGTTGAAGTAAGCGCACAAGGTGCTGCTACCGACCGCTTATTTGTTATGGCATCAACTATGTATCTAGATGCTAACTTTGAACGCGATGAAGTATTGGAAGGTAAACGCCCTACCGATGCACCAAAATGGTCGGCATCACTTTGGACTCGTTATGAATTAAACGACGCCATTGCCATTAACGCTGGCGCTTTTTACGAAGGCGAGCGCTTTGCAGATAGCGATAATACAATTACTAAAGATGCATATACACGTGTTGATGTTGGCGCCACTTATAAGTTTAACTTAAGCAATACCGATATTAATTTACGTCTTAACATCGAAAACTTATTTGATAAAAGCTATTTAGGTGGTGGCGGCACGAGTAATGTAACTATTGGCGAGGGCACAAATCTTCGTTTAGCAGCGCAATTTAGCTTTTAAATAAATGCCTTAAATAACAGTGTTAAAAGATAGCCCGCGTACATTTACGCGGGCTTTTTTATATCTAAACGTTTATACCTAACAGCATTAAACCTATTACAAAGCCTATTCATCTCATCTATTTTTTATCATGTTTGTTACATGTTCTAATAGCGCTAATTATTAAAAAGGCTTACCCAAATGAAAAAATTAATTACCGCACTGCTGCTTACTAGCAGTATGGCTGCAAACGCTAACAACGCCGAATTTACCCAAAAGCAATTACAACAAGTCAATGAAGTGCGCACCTCTGCACTAAATAGTGATCTAAGCTATAAATTACTAGAGTCATTAACAACTGAGGTTGGCCCTCGCTTACCTGGTACTGAAAATGATAAAAAAGCAGTGGCATGGGCTAAAGCTAAATTTAATGAGCTTGGTTTTGATAAAGTATGGCTTGAAGAAGCGACTTTTCCTGAATGGCGCCGTTATAGCGAAAGCGGAAAAATACTAACACCAAGCGAGCAACCTCTACATTTAACTGCATTAGGTAACAGTATAAGCACGCCTAAAGGTGGGATCACAGCATCAGTAGTCTTGTTCGAAACACTTGATGAGTTAATTGCAGCACCTGCAAACAGCCTAAAAGGTAAAATTGCGTATATTAATTACCGCATGAACCGCGATATAGACGGGAATGGTTACGGACCTGCTGTAAAAGCACGTGGCACAGGCGCTATAGAGGCGTCTAAAAAAGGCGCTGTTGCCTACATGATGCGCTCGGTAAGTACTGGTCATCATCGTTTTGCACACACTGGCGGTAGTTACTACAAAGAAGGTGTTACAAAAATACCTAATGTAACCATTGCTAACCCAGATGCCGATCAGATTGCACGACTCATTGCTTTAGATAAAGACGTATCGGTAAATATTAATGTGCAAACCGAAAGCCTTGGTGAAGACACTGGTTATAACGTTATTGGCCAATTTAATGGTACCGAAAACCCTGAGCAATATGTACTAATTGGCGGGCATTTAGATTCTTGGGACTTAGGGACTGGCGCACTAGATGACGGCGCAGGCGTTGCACTAACAATGGCAGCCGCTAAACATATTAGCGATGTAAAACGTCCTAAGCGAAGTATTCGTGTGGTACTTTTTGCAGCTGAAGAGCTAGGTCTTTGGGGTGCAAAAGCTTATTTTACAGAGCATAAAAACGAGCTAAGCAATATTGTTGCAGCAGCTGAGTCTGATTTTGGCGCCGATGTTGTATATGCTTTTGAATCGAATGTAAGCGCAGAGTCACTTCCTGTAGTGCGTGCTATTGCAAAAGAACTTGCGCCGTTAAATATTGAGCATATTGGTAAAAACCAAGCGAATGGTGGCCCTGATCTAATTCCACTTAAAGCAGCAACCTCAGCACCTATTTTTGAACTTGCTCAAGATGGAACAGATTACTTTGATTACCACCATACAGCTGACGATACGCTTGATAAAGTAACACCTGCTAAGCTTCGTCAAAATACCGCTGCATACGCTGTATTTGCTCTAATGGCTGCTGATGCAAAAACAACAATTAAGCCTAAAGCTCAAAATAAGTAATAACAGACATACTTACTTACAGTTTGTAGCTTTAACTAACACGCTTCTTGTTTTACCTTTAGGTAATTAAACAAGGAGCGTGCTTTATGTTACTTTTCAACACGAGTGAATCATTTCCATATTTTGCACAAACAACACGCTGCCCTCATTGTCAAAGCGACGCCTATCATTTAGTAAATAAAAGCCGCTATTTACGGTTTAGTATTTTACCTATGTTTGCCTTAAAATTAAGTTATAAACGCGAGTGCTATCAATGCGGAAAAAGCGAACCTGTAAAAATAACGCAACTACCGTTAATAGAAAAACTAAGCCTACCTAAATACTTTATTGGTGTATTTTTATTACTTTGGATTGTTTTATTTTTTTATCAACAGCACCTTAATAGCGAGACTCGAAAGGAAGGCTATTTAAATACGCCTAAAATATATGATACTTACTTAGTACACGCCGACAAATTTACACACGAGCCCTGGACCCTAACCAATTTAAGAATTGCTCAAATTTTAAATTTTGACGAACAATTTATTACCTTTCAGATAAGCAACTACAGCTATAAACGTAATAATAGTATTACTTTGGCAATGCGTACTAGCCAGCTAATTCAAGACAATTACTTTTCCACTAAAACAATCACCCTCCCTCGTGATGAAGTAGCACGCCTTTACAACGACGAAGCTATTTACGACGTGCTGCGCCCCTATGCCAACATCCTTTATGGTGGGTTTGTGATGCATCCTCCCAAACCTAAGCCACTATATAAAGGCTTAAAGCTCGATAAAAACAATCAACAAGGCATTATTTATTTTAAAGATGGTTTGTTTGTTGAAGCATTTAATAGCTTTAAACAAGCTGCTGAAGCGGGCTCTCAATGGGGGCAATTAAATTTAGCGCAAATGTATCGTGATGGTCAGGGAATAGATCAGGATCAACAGCAGGCTATTTATTGGTACAAAAAGGCTATTGAGCAAAAAAATACTAAAGCACAATTTGAATTGGAATCTCTTTGTAAAATAGCTAGCTGTGAATAAAGCAGCAAGTATGTTACTTGCTGCTTTAATATTTTATAACTCTAAATGTTTATCTAAAAAATTAATTACTTGTTTGTAGTAAGCAGTTCTGTGTTCTTCTTTGTAAAAACCATGGCCCTCATCCTCCAATAACACGTACTTATAAGGATGGCTAGCTTTTTTCAATGCAGCAATTAATGATTCGGCTTGTTCAATAGGGGCTCGTGCATCTTCACCTGCGTGAACTATGAACACAGCTGCTTTAAGCTTATCTATATTATAGCTAGGTGAAAATGCCTTCAAAAGCGTTTCATCAGTGCCTAAAACGTTTTCAAGATAGTTTTGTCCTGTACTACGCCCTGAAATATCACCTTCTTCAAACATTAGCGGTAGGTCATAAATACCAACTGTTCCAATTGCACACTTAAACATGTCTGGCTCTAAAATGGCGCTCTGCAAAGCTGAATAAGCACCAAAGCTTGATCCCATTATACAAATGTTGTTTTTGTTTACCGTTCCATTAGAAATTAAAAACTTAACACCATCAATAATATCAAACTGAATATCAGAACCCCACTTTTGGTAACCTGCTTCTTCGAAGTTTCGACCAAACCCACCTGAACCTCTAAAATTAACTCTTAGTACAGCCATTCCCCTACTTGCTAATAACTGTACCTCAGAATCATAACCCCAATAATCACGAGGGCCATGTGGACCGCCATGAGGCATTACAACTAGAGGTAAGTTTTTATCTTCAAGACCATTAGGAACAGTTAAATACCCATAAATAGTTAAACCATCCCGAGTTTTATATTGAATAGGTTTTGTCTCTGAAAGCTCATTTTCGTTCAGCCAGCCACGCGCTGAAAATAATATTCTTAGCTTATTTTGTACCCCATCGTATAAGTAATATTTACCAGGGTTGGTATCACTTGATGCGTAAATAACATTAATATCGCCATTAGAGGTGCTACTGACTAACTGCACTTGGTCGCCCTGCAATGCTTCTATCAAAGACTTTAAACGAACACTTTTATGAGAGTCTTTATCTATAAAAGCATAGTTTGGATAACCTAACTCACTTTCTATTGCAAATAATTCTTTTGAAACTTCATCAACCCAAACTCTTTTTGGAGATATATATTGTTCTTGATGAACTAATTCAATTTCCTTAGTATTTAAATTTAGTTTATATAACCCTTCAGCCTCTCCACCAACAGAAGCAGTCATATAAATGTTGTCACCAGACTTATCAAAAGCTTTTAGTCTAATATCGCCATAACTAACCTCTCCTAAATTTAATTTCTCCCAGTCACCGCCATCTTTTGCCTTAGTATGTATTTTTGCATCTATATAATTATCTGTAGATACTGAAACTCGAACATTACCATCATGATCAGTTAAAAATTCAGCCATACGTGATGGAGACAAAGTAACTTGCTTCCTTTTGCCCGTATATACATCTACTTCATAGACAATAGTATGCGGCTCATTACTCGAGGTCCAAGGATAGGTAACTACTAACATTTTTCTTTTGTTAGTAACTAAGGGATCTAATACAAATGAAGTTCCGTATAAAGGAGTCTGCCTTTTAAGGCGTGTACCTGTTTGCATTTCACCATGGTAACCAATTAGATACTTACCTCTAGCCCCATTAGCATTTACGCCAAATATCTCACCATGATATTCAGGGTGGTCTTGCCACCCTTTTAAATACTCTTTAGTGACAACAACTCGTTCATTATTAACCCAATGATAATCACCAACTTGAGCATTTCCTTCAAAGGCAACTGCATGAAGCATTTTAAAGTTTTCAGTATCAAAAATAACAAGCGCATTTTTACCTGCAACTTTATTTATAACCGCTAAATACTCGCCGCCTGGAGAAATAGTAGCGTGATTAAACTCTTTATTTTTACTGAAGTACTCCACGGGGATTTGGGGCTGCTTTGAGAAGCTAAAAAAGCTTACAAATAACAGAAATACTAACAAGTTACATCTTAAAAGAAAATTCATCATAATTCCCTGTATTAACAACAAGAAGTCATAATATATAAAGTCTTATAAAATGTAACGAAAATGATAACTAAATGTGTCTGCTATTTTTTAAATAACTTTGTATAACCTACACGTATAAGCACAACAACTAAGCCAGCAATCACGCCTAGCAAACCATCAAACAATAGAGGAGCTAATACTTCTCCTGTACCGCCAGCAACAGATTGGGCATAGTTTGTTACATCGACTTGAGTATGATGCAGTAACTCAACACCATGTACTAAAATCCCGCCGCCTACTAAAAACATCGCGATGGTGCCCGCAAATGCTAAAAACTGCATCAACCTAGGCGCTGCTGCGAGTAAGCCTTTCCCAAGTAATTCTTTAAATTTATTAGCTGTTACCTTTGATTGGTTGAGTAAATAAAGCCCTGCATCATCCAGTTTTACAATACCTGCCACTAAGCCATAAACACCAATAGTCATTATAATTGCGATAACACAAAGCACTAAAGCTTGATTAAGCAATGTAGCACCAGCCACAGTACCTAAAGTAATCACAATAATTTCGGCAGAAAGAATAAAGTCGGTTCTTATTGCCCCTTTTATTTTTTGTTTTTCGTACTCAACTAAATCTAACTTTTCATCTTCGTCTACCGCTTCACTGTTATGAGGCAAAAACTTAGCAAATACTTTTTCAGCTCCCTCAAAACATAAAAACAAACCACCCATCATTAAAAGCGGTGTTATTAACCAAGGCAGCCATACGCTTATTAATAAAGCAGCGGGTACGAGTATCGCTTTATTTAAAAATGAGCCCTTTGCCACAGCCCAAACAACCGGTAATTCACGCTCTGCTGCTACACCTGTAACTTGCTGCGCATTGAGCGCTAAGTCATCGCCTAATACACCCGCTGTTTTTTTTGTTGCAACCTTACTCATTGTCGCAATGTCATCAAGTAAAGTGGTTATATCATCTAATAACGTTAAAAGGTTAGTACCTGCCATAAAGCTTCCGAGCTCAAAAAATATTGCTATAAACATAACTTAAAGCGCTACTTTCACCAACGGTTAATTTTGCTTTGTTATTCTTACATTAGATTAAAATTTTGCCCTATGTTTTAACTAACGCTTAAAGAAGATGGGAGGAAAAATGAAAGTATATTTAGCATTAATCGCTATTTTACTAAGCTTAACCGCATGTAGTGATTTAAAAACCAGTACTGCTTACCAATGCGATGATGAGAGCGTAAAACTCAATATTATTAATAATTCTGAAGCCGAACTTATCTTTAATAATAAAGTACATGTACTTAATCACGAAAAAAGTGCCTCAGGGAATAAATATATAAATGAAGAGGTACTGTTTTGGGGTAAGGGCAATGAAGCCATGTTAATCATTGCAGGTAAAAAAAGACAGTGCACCAAGGCCTAACATAAAAACAACCAATAAATTACAATAATGCTACAATAATTAAAGACCCATTATTGTGATGAAGTTATGCGTTCAATTGCGATCAAACATAAAATAATTTTAGCCTTTACAGCCATTGGCATATTGGTGCTAACAAGTAGTGTATTTTTTTATTGGTCATTAAACAAAATTAGCGTTAACAATACCCGAACCGAAAAATTAGCGGTTCCGGTACAACAGTTCAGCAAAGATTTAAGGCTATCATTACTGTCTATTACCAAATTTAACGCCTTAGCTTACAGCCAAGAAAACCTTGATTTACTTCAACAAAATAAAAAACAGGCGCAAGTTGAGCAACAACAATTTAGCGATATGCTCAATCTGTTAAGCACTCAACTAAATCAACAAATAACAATGCAAAATTTACTCACCAGTACCAACGCAGGTTTCGAGCAACTGACTGAAGTAAGTGTCGCAATGTTTAGCGCTAAAGAGCGTAAGTTTGTAGCGCAAAATTCCACCATAGAATTATCAGCAACGTTTAACGAGCAACTTTACAATTTAAGTTCTAACTTACTTGATATAGAACTTTTAGAAGTGCCTGTAAAACAGCAGGCGTTACTTAATGCTATGTTTGGAACAGCGACCCGTATAGATGATTTATTGTTTAACTTAAGCAATAATATAAAAAGCATTACTCAAACTGCAAGTATCAATGATTTAAATAGTCATCAGCAAGATACTCTATTTCTACTAGATAACATCCAACCTAATTTCACCTATTTAGAGCAACAAGCGCTACCTTTTGATAATGCGTTTAATGCTAAAAATTTAACGGCTAAGTTTAATCAATTAAGAGAGTTACTTAACAACGATACAGGAATTTACGCCCAACAAAATAAAGTACTCAAAAGTGCTATTGCTGCGGCTCAAAATTTTGAACACTTTCAACAGCAATTTATAACAACAGAAGGTCAGCTTATTGAACTTAATAAATTGGCTGATGAGCGCTTTAATGCCTTACAAACTAATGCAAAGGCCGCCATAAATACAGGGATTAGTTCTGTAGTAATTATTACGATTGTTTTAATTATATTGATTATCGCAATCTCTATTTTTACAACTCGCGCAATGCTAAAACCGCTTAAAAAAGTAAACCGCGATTTAGCCCGAATCGCCTCAGGTGATTTATCAAAGCGAAGCCACCCACGTAGTAAAGATGAATTTGGTACTTTGCTAAGTAACATAAATAAACTCAGTGAAGACCTTACTAACCTAATTGGTGCAATTAGTAGCGACGCCCACGAACTAGACCGCAGCGCTATTAAAACCAGTGAAAAAGGTCAGCAAATGACGGTTGTTGCACAACAGCAGTTAGAGCGAAGCGCGCAGGCAACATCGCTTGCACAAAATATGCTAACCAACTCACAAGCGGTTTATGAGCAAGCTGATAAAACATCAAGTGAAATAACCAATGCATCGCAATTTGCAAATGATGTAAACGAGATTGCTAATCAAAATAGTCTAAGTATAGAAACTTTATTGCAGCGCCTTGATAAAGCAGTAGGCAGCACAGTAGAACTCGCACAGTACACCCAGCTTATTGAAGCCATTGTTGAAACAATTAGTAGCATTGCCGAGCAGACTAACTTACTTGCACTTAATGCTGCAATTGAAGCAGCGCGAGCGGGTGAAAACGGACGCGGGTTTGCTGTAGTTGCTGATGAGGTTCGATCATTAGCTGCACGTACACAAACCTCGACTAGCGAAATAAACACCATGATCCAAACACTGCAACAACACACTAAAACAACTCAAGAACACATTACTGATGGCCAACACCAAGCCAAGCAATGTGTTAAAAACAGCACTGAACTAAATAAAGCCGTAGAGCGTATTAAAAGCACATTGTTGTCTGTTAATCAGATGAGTGAGCAAATTGCTCATGCATCACATGAGCAATTGACTAACAGTGGCGACATTCAACAAATAATGGCAAAGGTGACAGAGCAAGCAACCTTGAATGCCCAAAATGCGACAACCCTAGCAAGCGAAAGTGAAGACGTAAACCAACTTGCACACTCTTTAACGAGTGCCGTAGAGCGCTTTAAGTTTTAAGTGCAAGTAATGACTTGCCTTGCATGAAATGGGTATAATACTTTAACTCTTTTGCTTAATAGCGGCCCACAATGAAATATAAAGATCTACGTGATTTTATCGATTTGCTTGAAAAAAAAGGCGAACTTAAACGTATCACCCAAGAAATCGACCCGTATCTTGAAATGACCGAAATATCTGATCGCACATTGCGTGCAAAAGGCCCAGCGTTATTATTTGAAAACCCAAAAGGCTACGATATGCCGGTGCTTACCAACTTATTTGGTACACCAAAACGCGTAGCAATGGGCATGGGCCAAACAGATGTTAGCGAGCTTCGCGAAGTGGGTAAGCTACTCGCTTTTTTAAAAGAACCTGATCCACCAAAGGGTATTAAAGAAGCACTAGGCGCTATACCCATTTTTAAGCAAGTGCTTAATATGCCTGCAAAAGAAGTAAAAAAAGCGCCTTGCCAACAAGTAGTTTTAGAAGGTGATGATGTAGATTTAACTAAATTACCTATTCAGCATTGCTGGCCAGGTGATGCAGCACCATTAATTACTTGGGGCCTTACCGTTACTAAAGGGCCTTATAAAAAGCGCCAAAATTTAGGTATTTATCGCCAGCAATTATTAGGCAAAAATAAAATAATTATGCGCTGGTTGTCACATCGTGGTGGCGCGCTTGATTTTCAAGAATGGTGTAAAGAAAACCCAGGGCAACCCTACCCTGTATCGGTAGCATTAGGTGCCGATCCTGCCACTATATTAGGTGCCGTAACGCCTGTACCTGACACTCTAAGCGAATATGCATTCGCTGGGTTATTACGTGGCAGCAGAACCGAAGTTGTAAAATCTATTTCAAATGACCTACAAGTCCCTGCCAGTGCAGAAATAGTACTTGAAGGTTACATAATGCCTAGTGAAATGGCGCCAGAAGGCCCTTATGGTGACCATACCGGTTACTATAATGAAGTCGATGACTTTCCAGTAATGACGGTCACTCATTTAACGCATCGTAAAGATCCTATTTATCACAGCACATTTACCGGCCGTCCGCCTGATGAGCCTGCTATTTTAGGTGTGGCACTTAATGAAGTGTTTGTGCCGATACTACAAAAGCAATTCCCTGAAATTGTCGACTTTTACCTTCCGCCTGAAGGGTGCTCATATCGTATGGCGATTGTAACAATGAAAAAACAATATCCAGGCCATGCTAAGCGCGTGATGATGGGTGTTTGGTCGTTCTTACGTCAGTTTATGTACACCAAATTTGTAATCGTCTGCGATGACGATGTTAACGCCCGCGATTGGGAAGATGTTATTTGGGCTATAACTACCCGAATGGATCCAGCGCGTGATACAACATTAATAGAAAACACACCTATTGATTATCTCGATTTTGCATCGCCAGTCTCTGGCCTTGGTTCAAAAATGGGAATGGATGCTACCAATAAATGGCCTGGCGAAACCACCCGCGAATGGGGCGAGCCTATTGTTATGGATAAAGACACCAAAGACCGCGTAGATGATATTTGGGAAAGCCTTAATATTCTTTAAGTGTTTATATGTAAGTACATAACAGGCTATAAAATAACCCTGCAGATATGCTAGAATCTAGCTATTCGATTGCGTATCTGCTGTTAAAAGCGCTGCTAAAAGGTAAAAAATGCAAACATTAAAAGCTGAAGTTGTAGCTATCAGCCCACTTACAGAATTTGTTCATAAAGTAATTTTAAAGCCACAACAACCTGTGACCTTTGAAGCTGGCCAATACATGCAACTCGTATTAGGCGAAAAAGACAAACGTGCTTTTTCTATAGCTAGTCGCCCTTCACAGTGCGATGCAATAGAACTGCATATTGGCGCCTCAGGTGCCGATTCGTATGCAATGCAATCGTTAGAGCATTTACGAAACGCCCATACCACAGGGCAGTTAGTAGACATTGAAGCTGGCTTGGGTATTTCACAGTTGCGCCTGCAATGTGAGCGCCCTATTATTTTACTCGCCGGTGGTACTGGTTTTTCATACGCAAAATCAATGGCTGATCATTTAGCTGAAATAAAATGCGACCGTCCTGTGTTGTTTTACTGGGGCGTAAAAGAAGAATCTGCTTTATACGCACACACAGAAATGCAAGCATGGGCAGATAGCCATGAGAACTTTAAGTTTATTCCTGTAGTAGAAAATCCATCTGCTAATTGGCAAGGACACACTGGCTACGTACACAAAGCAGTAATGCAAGATATTGTGTCACTAGAACCATACGATATTTATATGGCAGGTCGTTTTGACATGATAGGTATTGTCCGTGATGACTTTATTACTCATGGTGCAATTCGTGAAAACATGTACGCAGATGCATTCGCATTTATCAAATAATTGAAATTTACTTTCAGTTATAAATAAAGGCACCTAATCGGTGCCTTTATTTTTATAACAATAAATATTTAATAGTTAAAACCTATCAACTCCATCAATATAAACAATTTCCTAAATCCCTATCTATAAACCATACTTTGTATAGAACATCAGCGGGAGAGACCCAAATGCTAAATACAAAAGTAAAAGATTTTATGCAACGCAAGTTGCCAAATATCACACCAGATACAGAAATGACGACAGCCATAGCAGAACTACAAAAATTTAAACTACTTGGCGCACCAGTATTTGATAAAGATAAATGCTTAGTTGGATTTATATCAGAGCAAGAGCTGTTACAACCACTTACGCAAAGCAGTTATTTTTGTGATGGGATGGTTAAAGTATCGCAGCTTATGCAAACAGAGGTAGTGACCGTCAGCGGCGATACCAACATTATTGAGCTTGCACAGCAGATGCAGCCTGGTAAACCAAAAAACTACCCTGTTGTAGAGGGCATTAAAGTAATCGGTATGATCAGCCGAGCAGATGTACTTAAAGCACTTTACGATAATTACATAAGCTGCCAAACACACTAAATTGCAGATACAAAAATGCCGCTTATATAAAGCGGCATTTTTAATGCTCTTACATTAACGTGCGCTAACGAGTGATAAAAGTTCTTTTTTATCGCCATCGCTTAAAAATGCTATTTCTAACGCATTTTTTTGGGCTTTTTCCATATCAGCTTGAGATAAGCCTGCTTTAGGTGCAGCAACGGTATATTCATACTCAATTTCAATACCTTCAACCGCAGGATCATCAGTATTAATACACGCTAAAATACCATGATCTAAAAACTGTTTAAGTGGGTGCTTAGTTAAATCGTTTACTGTACTGGTTTGAATATTACTTGTTAAGCATGACTCAATACCAATACGGTTATCGCGTAAATAATCCATTAGTTTTGGATCTTCAATTGCTTTAACGCCATGCCCTATTCTGCTCGCACCCAACTCATTAATTGCTTGCCAAATACTTGGAGCGCCAAGTGCTTCTCCAGCATGAATAGTCGAAGCTAAATACGCATTTCGTACTTGTTTAAAGTGCTCTACAAACAACTCACCCGGGAAACCAATTTCGTCACCGGCTAAATCAACAGCGACTAAATCATTTTTAAATGCGAGTAATGCATCAAGCTCTTTTTGACACGTTTTTACGCCATAAGTACGCGATAAAATACCAATCAAGTTAGCTTTTATATTTGCGCCCTTTGTTGCTGATTTAATACCATCAACAACTGCCTCTGCAACGCCTTCTGGGTGTAAACCTTGGCTTTGTGCCATGTAGTAAGGGCTAAATCGAAGCTCCACATAATCAAGACCTTGTGCTTGTGCATCTTCAATGTTTTCAATTGCGATACGTCTACACGCATCGTAGTCGCCAAGCACAGTAACTCCCCAATCTAACTTTTGTAAAAAAGCCATGAGGTTTGGTTCAGGATCAATAACTTGAACATGAGGGATTAATGCTTCAACGTTATCTGCAGGTAGCTCTATATTAAACTGTCGACCAAGTTCTAATATGGTTTGCGCACGTACATTACCGTCTAAATGGCGGTGAATATCTAGCAAAGGTAATTTTCTATTGATCATAATAGCAACCCAGTTTAGTTAAATTTGCGCGCATGATACGCAGATACAGTTATTTTTCAAGTCTATATGATTTGCGGTAAGTTTTAGCGGTCATATGTCTGCTTTTTGTGCAAAAAAATGATATGGCTTATTTTCCTGATAAGTGATGCCAAAGAGTTTTAAAAAGCGTATTTGCATCAATAGGTTTGGTAATATAGCCATTCATTCCACAGGCTAGTGCCTTTTTAACGTCATCGTCATGGGCGTTCGCCGATAGCCCTATTATGGGTAAATCAATTAACTCTAAATCACGACGAATTACTTTTGTTGCTTTGAGTCCATCCATTTTTGGCATTTGAATATCCATAAGCACAATGTCGTAGCTATTTTCGGCTAGCTTTTCTATGGCTTCAAAACCATCGTTAGCAATGTCGGCAATACAGCCTTTCGTTTTTAAAATAGCATTAGCAACATGCTGATTAAGTGGATTATCTTCTACTAAAAGTAATTTATAGCCTGTAAATGATAATGTACTTACGTCTATTTCGTTGTATTGCTGCTGAATTTGCTCTGCCTTTGGTAAAGGCGATATTAGCGGCAAACTAAATGTAAATGTAGAGCCTTTACCTTCATAACTAACTAAATCAATTGCACCACCCATTAACTCAACCAGTTTTTTGCAAATACTTAACCCTAAGCCTGTACCACCATATTGGCGTGAGGTTGAGCTATCAGCTTGTGCAAACGGTTTAAACAATTGTTTTTGTGCTTCGCTACTAATACCAATACCCGTATCGTTAATACTAAAATAAGTCATTTTTTTCGATTGCCAAATTTTCAGAGTGATTTCACCTTCCCCTGTAAATTTAACCGCATTATTGAGCAGGTTCAGCAGCACTTGTTTTAAGCGGATTGGATCGGTATTAATGACCAAATTTGATGTTTTATCAAAATCGAGACTTAACTTTATTGATTTAATATCAGCCTCAAATTGAAGTAAATTAAGCATTTCATCAGCTAAACTCGCTACATTAATAGGCTCTTGCATTAAGTCTAGCTTGCCTGCTTCCATTTTTGAAAAGTCGAGCACATCGTTTAATACCCTCAGTAAAACACCAAGTGCCCCATCTGCTTGCTCTATGTAACTTCTAGCTTGTTGCCAATCGTTTTGCTGGAGCGCTAAATAATGCAGCCCTTTTATACCGTTAATAGGGGTGCGGACTTCGTGGCTCATGTTTGCTAAAAACTGCCCCTTTATATGACTCGCTTCATCTGCTTTTTGTTTTTCTTTGCGTAGTGTATGTGTTTGCTTGGCCACTTGTTCGCGAATTTGTATGTTTGTACCAGTAACTGAAATCAAAAATGTAATCAATAACCACACAAACAACATACCTACTATTTGTGCAAGCCAATATACTAACCAAGACGTTCTAACTATTGGCTCATATAACTCAACCTGCCACATACGTTTGCCAATCAACAATTGATATTCTTTAAATAGCGCTTGCGAATTAGCGGTATCTGCAATATAAATTGCCTGCTTTTTCCCTGGTATCGTTGTATCAAAAAAACTAGCTGAAATTGAGCTGTTGTGATCAAATAATAGTGTTTGCGATAAGCGTTTCAGACTGACTATCGCTGCCACAAAGCCTTGAAAATCATCTTCGGTAGAGGACTCTCTAAAAACAGGATATAAAAAAAGCACACCGTGTTCGGCTGTATTTTGGACCAAGTTAATTGGCTCACTTAGTGCAAGTTCATTAAGCTCTTTCGCTTTGCTAAGCGCTGCACCTCTTACTTTACTAGAAGCTAAATCAAACCCTAAAACATCTTCATTACCTTTTAAGGGATATACGTACTTTACTGGAAAGTAATTACTACGCGTACCTGCTGGTTGCCAAGCTCCATCTAGTGACTTTTCTTTTATGTATAGAGGTTTGCCTGTGGCTGGATTTTCATGCATTTCAAAATCTGCGAGTTTATTTGCTGGTATATAAGGTATCCATTCAAATGCTAAAATTTCTTGGCTGTAGCCCAACTGCTTTGAAGTAAATTGTTTAAACTCTTTAAAATCCACGTCACTGCTACTAGCAAAATATGTAGCTAATAAGCCTAAATGAGCAGTAATACCATCAAGCTTTTGGCTTATAGCATTTTGCACAGAAAGTATTTTGGCTTCTTGCTTTTGAATATCTTTTTCTTTTTTAACACTAGCAGCGCCATAAAAACTAACGCTGATCAGTATGTAAATTAATAGCGAGGGTAAAATTACCAGCATACGGTGGCGTACTTGTGTGTAATTAAAAGCGGCGAGTACTAAAGGTGTAAATATAAGTACGCCAATACTGTCGCCAATCCACCATGCTATAAAGTTATCAAAAATAGCATTGGTCGGAATCACATTATTCAATGCTAATAAACTTGTTCCTACACCTGCAGCAATAACACAACATATTGGCCCCGCTACTATTAAGCTTTGAACACTGTGTTTTAAAGAAGATAAATCCAACGGCGCTTTTATAACATTCACTATAATTTGTCGGCCAATCCAAGCCTGTAAAACAGAGGCTAAAGTAATGCCTATAGCTTGTAAAAGAACAATAAAATGAAAAATATCTACGGTGCGTTCAAGATGAATTAAGTTAGTACAAAAAGCCCCAATAATAAGGCCAATAAATGACTTACGTCCCCAAATTAAAAAGCTCGCTAAAGCAATTCCTGAGGGCGGCCAGGAGGCGACCGCATAGCCATCTACAGAAAGAAGTGAGTTGCTAAAGTATCCTGTAAAGAAGTAAGCACAAGCCAAGCTAAGGGTTAATATTAAAAACTTTCTCAAAGCTTGTGCTCCTGAACTACAAAAAATGCTAAGTAGTTATAGTGTAGTCATTTATTGATATAAAACGAGCGCCTTTTCTGCCTGTGCACTATTTTTATAACTCAACACAGCTTGTTCAGAGAACTGTTTTTTATTTTCACTATTCAGTGCTTTATCAAATATTCTAGCTGCTAAGTCATAATCACCCTTAGCATTAGCAAGGCAAGCTAGCGCAAGTAATAGTGAATTATTTGAATCATCCTTCTTAAGCCGTTCTTGAATGCTTATTTGCAACTTAGCTGCATCGGCTGCTGTTGCTTTACTTAATATATTTGCAAGCTCTAAGTGTTGCTCACTATGCTTAACCATCTTAATTAAGTCACTTTCAATAACAGCCAATTGACCTGCTTGCGCCATTTGCATTAAATATGCGGTGTGGGCATGAGCTTGCAGCTTTTTAGGCAGCTGTTTATATTTTTCACCCAGCTTGTCTGCATCTAACGCATTAAAATAAGCACTAAATAACTGCGTCCACTGTGCATCAGTAAGTGCTTTTTTGCGCAGTAAACGCGGCAAAAAGTCTTCCAGCGCACCAAAGTGTTGTTGCTGTACTAATACTTCTGCATAAAGTTTTAACTCAAGTGCGGTGGCTTTTTTAGCTTCTGCGCTAATACGCATTTGTGATTCAATCGCACTACTATCGCCACTTGCCAACCATAGCTTTGCTACTTTTAATTGATGCTCTGGGCTTATTTCAAATAAACGCTCAAGTGCTTTATCTGTTTGATTATTAGCAAGCGCTGCTTTTGCAAGTAATGCTAAGCGAATATCTTCAAACTTATCTGGTACGCTATTACCCGATAAAGCCTGTTCTACGTGCTCGTAATCATCATTAATAGCACTCCAAAGAGCCTGCTCAATAGCTGCTTGTTTGCGCTCTTGGCTACGTGCAAAAAAGCCATGCTTAGTATTATGATAAATCGATAATAAATAACGAATTAACTTATATGTTAAATATAAAACAACAGCGGTAATGACTGCCATTATACAAAACGATACTATCGTGCCTTCTATCGTCGTATTGTTAAATGAAATAAGTACATAACCTTTTTCATCTAGAACAAATGGAGTAACCGCTAGTACAACAACAATAGCTACAATTAAAATAATTAGCCCTATCATTGCGCCCACTCCTTAACCTTTTGTGTACTGTTTAAGGTTACTTTTGGATTAAAGTTAAGCTGCTCTTTTTCAAGTTTAGACAACGCTTTAAGTACCGTTTTAGTTGTATCATCGTCTTGCTTAAAGTACTCACCAACTAAACGTTTTGCTTCACTTAAGGCGCTAAAGAAAATACTCGCCTGCTTACTCATAAGTGCATCTTGTGCCTGAGTTATATTAAGCTTGATTCGTTGATTTATTAAATGGCGCTCTTGATCCGTAAGTAATGGCTCAATGGAAACACCCTCGTGCTGACGAATAGTAATAAAGCTATCCACAATTTTATTCCAGCTATTACTCAAGTTTTGCTGCCAATCACTCACGTCACCACTTAAAGCATTTTCATCTATTGCAGCTGCTTCTTCTGGTAAATTAACTGCATTAAAAACTAAGTCGTCAATACTGCTTAGTACACTGTTTAGCTGTAAATAAATAGCCTCTGTTGCAATAGGTTTAAGGCTATCAAGTGTTTGTATATCTTGCATAATCGCTTGGCGAACTTCAACTGTTCCTGGATGTTCACTAAGTAATCCATCTAAGCGCTTTAAAACAGCACTAGTGCCTTGGTAGTCTTTTTCAGCCCATAGTTTAAACTCAGCCATACGCTGTAAGCTGGTTACTTCTTGCGGGTTTAACGATGAGCCTTGTTGCTGCGCCTTTTGCAAAGCCGCTTTTAGTTCTTGCTGATTTTGAACTGCACTTTCATTTAGGGCTGCGGCAACTTTTTCTTCACTATTAAACAGCGCTTGTTGCAAATTAGATTGCGCCGATTTAAGTGCTTGCAGCTCCTGGGTGAGTAACTTATTTTGCTCGCTTAACTCATTAACGGCTAGGTTTTGCGCCTTACCAGCATTTAATTTTTGATAAAACTCGTATCCAACACCAGAGGCCACAATTAACGAAATAAGAAGCGCAAGTACTGCAACCTTACTTATTTTTTGTTTACTTTTGTCTGCCGTATTTTTTGTAGCTGTAGGCTCTTGCTTAGTTGATTTAGCAGAGGTCGTGTTAGCTATTGTTGGTGTGGCTTTTTCTGCCGTTACTGGCTTTGACTGTTCGCTCATGTTGCTACCTTGCTGATTTATGCAGGTAAACATAGCATTATCGCTAGCCCCTGCTGCAATGTGTATATTAGCCGAACTTACCTGTTGCAGCTTTAAATAAGCGGCTATACGCTCGCTAGCAACATAAAATCGGCACTGTTGTAACCATTGTAGTTGGTCTGCAGTAAGGCTTTTAAATATAGCATCAACTGCTGCATTACTTGTTATGACTATACCGTGTACATTCTGGCTTTTCCAGTGGTCTGTCCAGTTAGAGGTAATACTCTCTGTCGGTTCACGTTTGTACACAACACAATTATTCAAAAAAGCACCGCGCTCTTTGAGCGTTTTAGCTAACTCAGGGCGGCCACCTTGGCCCTTAACTAATACTATATTACAGCCATCCACCTCGGCGAGTGATTTAAGCGCAAGTAACCCTTCTGAATCATACTGCTTTGGTACTGCTGCGCGCACACCAAATTGCTCATATATAACATCGGCTGTTTGTTGTCCAACCGCATAAAACTGCGCTTTGGTATTTATATCTGGTTTTAATTGCGAAAGTGCACTGACTGCATCTTGCGATATAAATATTATTTTATCTGCATTTAATAGTGGACTAAGCTCAGTGCTGGAGGGTGTTAAATGCGTTATTTTTAATACCGGAAATAAAGACGCCTGATAACCCGCTTGCTCAAGTTGCTGTGCAAGGGCTGCGCCTTTTCCTTCGGGCCGAGTTATCAGAATATGTGTCATTTATGCGTCTCTATAAACTTCAGCTAGTATTTTGTCTGCACCTTGAGCTAGTAATTTTTTAGCAAGCTCAATACCTAGTTTTTCTGCGTCATTTACATGGCCTGTTACTTCGTCACGTAAAATTTCGCTGCCATCAACAGCACCAACTAAACCACGTAAATGCACTTGTTCGCCATCAACCAATGCATAAGCACCAATAGGAACTTGGCAACCACCTTCTAAATAGCGATTCATCGAACGCTCTGCGTTTACGCGAATACGTGTTTGTGTATGCTCAAGTGGTGCAAGTAATGCTTTGGTTACTTCATCATCAATACGACATTCAATACCTACAGCGCCTTGACCATTTGCTGGTAATGACACTTCTGGCTCAATGTAGTCAGCAATACGCGACTCCATTTCTAAACGAATAAGCCCTGCAGCCGCTAAAATAATAGCATCATATTGGCCGTCATCTAATTTACCTAAACGCGTATTTACATTGCCGCGTAAATCACGAATATCTAAATCAGGGCGAAGTGCCTTAATTTGGCACTGGCGGCGTAGGCTCGAAGTACCAACAATAGCGCCTTGTGGTAGCTCACTTAAATTAGCAAAATTGTTTGATACAAACGCATCGCGTGGATCCTCACGCTCACAAATAGTATGCAGTGCTAGCCCTTGAGGAAACTCTACTGGCACATCTTTCATAGAATGTACGGCAATGTCAGCTCGGCCATCTAACATTGCTTGCTCTAGTTCTTTAACAAATAAGCCTTTACCGCCAATTTTAGCCAATGGCGTATCTAAAATTATATCCCCTTGCGTCGACATTGGGACTAATTCTACGCGCACATCTGCATGAAAACGCTCAAGCTCTGCTTTTACAAATTCGGCCTGCCAAAGTGCTAGAGCGCTTTTGCGCGTTGCGATGCGTACTAATTTTGTTTTTTCTGTCATAGGGGTATCCAATTAATTACTGCGTTTAGCCAGTTTTAGTCAGCTAAAATTCTAAATTCTTTTTGGGCAATTAAATTACCTTGCTCATCAACTACATCAACACGCCAATGACCTGTTTGTGTGTTCATTATATTTTTTGTTGAGTACGTTCTGTAACGAGGCGAAGTAACATTAAGTGTAATTTCAGCCATCGTTTCACCTTCAAACGACCAAACATGCTTAACTTGCTGGCCTTGAAGGTTTTTAATCTCGCTAAAAAACGATAACCCTTCCTCAAACTGGCTTAACCTAATATCAGCAGCAAACACATTAGTAGGCTCACGCTTACTTACTTTACGAGTAAGTACCGCGCGACTAATTTTACCCGTGTCTATTTGCGCCCCCAATGCCACACTTGCCACATGTGCTGTAGAGGAAAAACCTTCAGTGCCACTCAATGCGCCATCATCACTTTCTAACTCTAAAAGTAAGTCACTTTGACTTGCAGGCTCAGTTACGTTTTGGGCTTCTGCGGTTTCTTCTTGCACATCATTATCAAGGTTTGAGTTTAACTCTGTATTAATACTTTCGCTTTGATCAGTAACAATATCGTTGTTAGCCAACAAAGCCGGGGGATTATTTACAAGGTCTACTTCGGCAGGTGTATTACTTGAAATGCTTAGTTGAGTCTCATTTTGCTCAGCTAACAAAGGTTCAATACTCGCTTGAGTTACCTCTACAGACTCAGCAGGGGTATTGATTCCTGATGATTGAGGCTCAACATCCATTACCTCATCGCTTGTTTGGTTTTCAGCGTTACTGCTGAAATTTAAGAATTGTTCCTGCTCATTTGGGTGCTCACCTTGCTCTGCATTAACAGAGGTGGTTAAGCCATAAACAACTGCTGCAGAGGTCATTAATACCAACATAGCAATACTCACAATACGACGCCAATTCCACTCGTAGCTTACCGTTGGTACGCTCTGTTGTAATTCGCGTTTAACATTTGCTTTTATAACTATTTTTTGACTCATATTGACCTCAGCGGTTCCAAAATTAGCTTAAACGAGCAATTAACCATTGGCGAATAGCTTGCAATTCTTCTGCGCAAACTTGATGAGCCATTGGATATTCTTGCCAGCTTACATCCATGTTATGTGCTGTTAATACTTCAAACGCATTTCTACCCGCACTGTGCGGTACAACGTTATCTTGGCTACCATGAGCCATAAATACGTTTAAATCAGTATGTTTTGCTTCATCAGCAAATTTGTGTGGCACACACATATAAGTAGAAAGCGCCATAACACCCCCAAGCTTTTGCTCAAAGCGCGGCGCTAAATGCAAAGACACAACACCACCTTGAGAAAAACCAGCTAAAATTATTTTATTAGCAGGAATGCCATTAGCAATTTCTTTATTAATTAACTCTTCTACCTTTGCAGCAGAATCTCTTACGCCTTGTTCATCGGCACGCTTATCTAATTCTATAGACTTAATATCGTACCAAGAGCGCATTTCCATGCCACCATTTATGGTGACCGGTTGCACTGGCGCATGCGGAAAAATAAACCGTATACCAAGCTCGCTTGGTAAATTTAGCTGCGGGGCTACTGGCGCAAAACCATCCCCAGAGTCACCTAAACCATGTAACCAAATAACCGTTGCTTTATGTTCACTTTGGGCTGCATATTCTACAAATTCTAAACTCATAGTGATGATTGCCACTTAACTTCTTGGCCTGCTTGGCGAGTTGAGGCTTCATTTATAAACGCCCAAAATTCAGCGCCAGAGCGGTTATCAATCCATAACCCATCACGCATTTCAAAATGATGTCCGTTAAACTTAGTCGCAACCCATACTTGATGAAGAGGTGCTTGCTTATTGATCACTATTTTACTTTTATCAGGAAAAATAATTTCTAAAATACCTTGTGCCGATTCATAATCTAAATCAGCTTCGCAATCATCAACCTGCTCTTCAATAGTGAACATAAGAGCTTCGGCTAATTGGTGATATTCGTGTTCAGTCATTGTTATTTCCTTTGCAGGCGAGCCGCCTAATATTGGGTACGTTTTAGCTTTAAATTAGCTTTAAAAATGTGCAGCTAGTGTAACAGGAATAAAATCATCCGCGAATAGCTGCATTTTTTAGATATTCTGTTACTCTGCGATTATAAAGCCAGCAACCGTATTAATCTAATGAAAGCGACACATACCTTACAATTAAAAAGACTATTAATAAGCACTGTACTGTTAAGCGCCTTAGCTGGCTGCGGACAAAGCGGTCCGTTATATTTACCAGAGCAACAAACAGAGCAAAACCAACCTCAAAATACAGCTAAACCAGCCACTACCGCTGAGCAAGCTAAAGCATCGCAAAGTCAGGAGCAATAAATGGATTATTTTAACTACAAAAACAACCAATTATTTGCCGAAGACGTCAGCGTAGCAAGCATAGCGCAGCAATACGGCACGCCGTGTTATGTATACTCGCGTGCTACATTTGAGCGCCATTACTTAGCATTTGCTAACGCCACTAAAAATCATAAAAGCTTGGTATGTTACGCTGTAAAAGCAAACTCAAATATTGCCGTACTTAATATATTAGCGCGCTTAGGATCGGGTTTCGATATTGTATCTAAAGGTGAACTAGCGCGTGTAATTAAAGCGGGAGGCGATGCTTCTAAAGTGGTTTTTTCAGGCGTGGCTAAAACGTCTGACGAAATAGCTTACGCATTAAAACTGGGCATTAAATGTTTTAATGTAGAGTCGGCGTCTGAGCTTGAGCGTATTTCTGAAGTGGCTTGCGAGCTTAACCTAGAAGCGCCTATTTCTATTCGCGTAAACCCAGACATAGATGCAAAGACACATCCGTATATTTCTACCGGTTTAAAAGAAAATAAATTTGGTATTGATATTCAAACAGCAGTGAGTGTTTATCAACAAGCAGCGGCTTTACCTGGTTTAAAAGTAATTGGTGTCGATTGCCATATTGGCTCTCAATTAACGCAAGTTAGACCTTTTTTAGAAGCCCTTGATAAATTAATGGCGCTTATTGATGAGCTAAAAACTAACGGTATTGAGCTAACTCATTTAGATATTGGCGGCGGTTTAGGTGTGCCATACGACAACGAGCAACCACCACACCCAAGTGAATATGCAGCGCAAGTTACCGAACGCTTAGCTAACTACAAACATCTTGAACTTATTTTTGAACCAGGGCGCGCTATTGCAGCTAACGCAGGTATTTTGGTCACTCAAGTTGAATTTATCAAACAAAACCAAGACAAGTTTTTTGCAATTGTAGATGCTGGTATGAACGATATGCTTCGCCCTGCGCTTTATCAAGCGTGGCAAAAAATTATTCCGGTATCCGTTCGCGACGACGAAACACCTACTCACAACTTTGATATTGTGGGTCCGGTGTGCGAAACCGGCGACTTTTTAGGAAAAGACCGCGAACTTGCACTCAAACAAGGCGATTTACTTGCACAACGAAGTGCGGGTGCATATGGCTTTACAATGAGCTCAAACTACAACTCGCGCCCGCGTGTTGCAGAAATTATGGTAGATGGTCAGCAGCATCACCTTATTCGTGAACGCGAAACTATTGAAAGCCTTTATCAAGGTGAGAAAGTTTTACCATAAACGTTTTTGTCTACTAGCTGCTCTGTGGCATGATTAGCACAGAGCAAAACCGAATTAGAGCGCTATGTTAGTTAATTTTTCCAAAATGCACGGCTTAGGTAACGACTTTGTTGTGATTGATAACATTACACAAAATGTTTTTTTGTCGCGAGACCAAATCAAAAAACTGGCAGATCGCCACTTTGGCATTGGCTTTGACCAATTGCTGATGGTTGAAGCACCATATTCACCTGATCTCGACTTTCATTATCGAATTTTTAATGCCGATGGTACCGAAGTAGAACAATGCGGTAACGGCGCACGCTGTTTTGCCCGCTTTGTACGCATGAAAGGCCTTACTAACAAGCACAAAATTAGTGTATCGACTAAGTCGGGCAACTTAACGCTCTACATAGAAAAAGACGGTCAAGTAACTGTTAACATGGGCCATCCTAATTTTGAGCCAAGTAAAATTCCGTTAAAAGCCAGCAAACGCGAGCTTACTTATATTATTAGAACGCAAGAACACACTGTATTTAGTGGCGCGGTATCTATGGGTAACCCGCATTGCGTGCTAGAGGTTGACGACGTAACCACCGCGCAAGTTGATATATTGGGTCCATTACTTGAAAACCATGAACGCTTTCCCCAAAAAGCGAACATTGGCTTTATGCAGGTTGTATCGCAAGAACACATTAAGCTAAGAGTGTGGGAGCGTGGCGTTAACGAAACCCTAGCCTGTGGCACAGGTGCGTGTGCAGCAATGGTGATTGGTCATATGCAAAATAAATTATCAACAACCGTTCAAGTAGATTTGCCGGGCGGTACTTTGCAAGTGCGCTGGAGTGGTGAAGGTCACCCGGTACGTATGACTGGTCCCGCAGAGCATGTTTTCGACGGACAAGTAGCACTATGAGCGAGCTAAGTACAGAGCAGATTATTAATTACTTACAGCAACATCCTGACTTTTTAGTTCATCACCCCGAGCTACTCGCACAACTTGAGCTGCAACAGCAAGCTCAAGGTGCAACGTCACTAGTACATATTCAGCAACGTCAATTACGCGAGCACAACACGCTTTTAAAAAGCCAAATAGATGCTATGAGCAAGCATGCAACGCAAAACGAGCTCGTATATCGTTTGTTTAGCCAATGTCATCGCCAGCTTTGGAATCATGACGACTTTGACACTCTTGCAAATAATCTACGCAATATAATCTGCTCAAGTGAAGATGTTAACGACTGCAAATTAGTAAAATATAATCCCGAGTACGACGAGCTTATTGCGCATCGCCTTACCCATTCTGGGCATTATTTAGGGCGAATTAATAAACAAGAGCGCGAACAATTATTTAGTGAAGATACACAATCCGTCGCTATTTATTTAATTGGCGACACCAAGCACCCTATCGCTATTTTGGCGTTTGGTAGCAATAACGTAAACCATTTTGAGCCCGCGCAAGATAACCTGTTTGTGCTCGACTTTATAAACGCATTACACCTGCGGTTACAAAAACTAGCATGAGTGACGATGCGCCTAATATTACCGCGCTAAGCGACCACTGGCGTACACCCATAACGCTATTTAGCGATTATTTAAAGTTTGAAAAACAATATTCAGCGCACACAGTTAATCAATACGTAAGCCAACTTGGCTTTGCAGCCCTTTATTTTAGCAAACTATGTGATGACTGGTTTGGCGTACAAGGCGAACATATTCGCCGCTACAGCATGGCACTGCGATCAAAGCAATTAAGTGGCCGTACAATTAGCTTAAAGCTCAGTTGTATTCGCAGCTTATATAAGTTTTTAAAAGCAAAAAATATTGCCGAGCAATCGCATTACCATAATCCGGCAATAGGTATAAAAGGCCCTAAGTTTGCAAAGCCCCTACCTAAAAATCTCGATGTAGATCAAATGGCACGCTTGCTCGAAATACCCGACGACGAACCTCTCGCAATTAGAGATAAAGCAATGATGGAGTTAATGTATTCTTCAGGGCTGCGTATAAGCGAGTTAGTTGGCGCTAACATGCAAGATATTAGCGCTGCCAATGGTGAAATTTTAGTGCGTGGTAAAGGTAATAAAGAGCGATTAATTCCGGTGGGCAAAAAAGCGTTAGACGCATTAAAAAAATGGCTCACAATACGCCCTCAGTTTGCAAAGCCCGATGAAATAGCAGTATTTTTAAGTAGCCAAAAAAACCGTATTTCGATTCGCCAAGTGCGCCTACGCATGCAAGAGTGGGGAATAAAACAAGGCATTAGCTCGCAGGTTCATCCGCATAAGCTGCGCCACTCGTTTGCGTCACATATTTTAGAATCATCTGGTGATTTACGCGCCGTGCAAGAGTTACTAGGGCACAGCAGTTTGTCGGCTACACAAGTGTATACGCATTTAGATTTTCAACATTTAGCCAAGGTGTACGACAACACTCACCCTCGTGCAAAAAAACGAACTGATTAGGTAAATAAAAATGATCCGATTTAATCGTGCTATTAAGCCATTTTCTGTCATGAGCTTTGATTTAGACGACACTCTTTACAACAATCACCCCATTATAAAAGCAGCGGTTAAAGCGCAGCAAAATTATTTAAACGCGCTCCCGAGCTACTTAGCCCAAGGCCCAAAATACTGGCAACAATGCCGCAATGAGGCCGTATTAAAGTTACCTGAACTTGCTGATAACGTCACTAAATGGCGCCAACATACACTGCGCTTAGCCCTCTCTAAACTAGATTTGAACGAGCAAGAGGTAGAGCATCATGCCGATGCTGCCTACAACGCCTTTGCCGATGCGCGCAGTAAAATAGTGGTAACCGACGACGTACTAAAGCTGCTAGATAACTTAGCCCAGCACTTTACGCTGGTTGCTATAACTAATGGTAACGTTGAAATTGAACGCTTTAACTTACACGATAAATTTGAGCTTGTATTACAAGCCGGCATGCATGGTAAAGCAAAACCTCACAGCACCTTATTTGATAAAGCCGCCGAGCACTTAAACGTTGCTAAAAGTGAAATTTTACACATTGGTGATAGCCTTGATACAGACGTACAAGGCGCAAATAATGCCGGTTGCCAATCGGTATGGTTAAACGATCAAGGCGCCAATTATGCTTATAAAGGGCTGGCTGATATTGAAATAGCCAATATTCATGCCTTAACGCACTTTATTAAATAATACCAATTGCATTAAATAAGAGGTCACAATGAGCCACTATACCAAGCTAATTACCTTGCTATTAATTGGCTCACTTAGCCTTAACGCTTATTTATTGTGGCCGCAGCCCGCGCCAACCAAAGTACAAAAAACGCAAGGTGCTGAAAAAAGCATATCGCCTAAACAACAAAATACGCTATTAAATACGGCAAAGCAGCAGTTTAAAAAACACCAATTTGAAGCCGCACTTAGTAGCTATCAACAACTCAAAAACAGCAATCCAGAAATCGCAAAAAACCTTTATTCATCGTGGCTAGTGCAGCTTAAAACATGGCTAAATAGCAATTTATTACTTAGCGAATCATTTCTCAATGCGCTATTAAATAACAGCCCTTATAACGTAGAGTTACTTAATTTACAGGTTGAGTATTTAATAAATAGCGAGCAAACACAAAATGCCATTATTGCTTTATTTGAGCTTAATTCATTACTGCCTGCTGATCAGCAAAGTAATGCAAATACACTTTTAAATACGCTCACTCAAAACGAATTACACACATTAACTGAGCAACAAAATTGGCAAGCTATTATTGAGCAAACACAAATTTGGCTTGATTATAAAAGCGATAACGCGCAGTTTTTATATCCGCTTGCGTACGCCTACTTTCAGCAAGGCGATTTAATTAGTGCACAAGCAACCCTTGATCGAATGCCAAACCAGCACAATCTAAAAAGCCAAGTGCAAACACTGCAAGCGATGATCAATAAAGCACAATCGCAAGACGACTTCGTTGCTTTAACGCCGTATGGCGCGCATTACTTAATAAACACCGAAATAAATAATAACCTATCAACCGAACTAATGATTGATACAGGCGCAAGCGTAACCTCACTACCTACAAGTATAATTGAGCAAATTTCGCCACAACCTTTGTATTTAGGCGATGTAACGGTCAACACAGCTAATGGTCAAATTGTTGTAAAGCGTTATCAAATTGAATCGTTTAAAGTGGGTTCGCAAATTATTTATGGTTTTGAAGTGCTAAGCATTGAAAACACCCGTGGGCAAGGTTTGCTAGGAATGAATTTTTTATCGCGATTTAAATTCAATATAAATCAGCAAACAGATGAGCTAGAGTTGAGCGCTAAATAATTAAAAATCCAAAGGTAACACATGACACTAAATAACTATTTAAAAGCACTTGCTGAAAACCCAAAAAGCATTCAATTTACCGATACAATGACGGTGATAGAAGCAAATTACGACTTTACTGCATGTGGCTTTAATAACCATGGATTACTTAGCGCTGCGAGTGAGAACAACGGCTCGTGTAAAATTTTTGCATTTGCTAAATTAAACGATTTAAGTAAACAAAATACGTTGGATTGTTTTGGTAAGTTTTACCGAGAAGACGTGCAGCAAAACCCTAAAGGGGATGATCATATGAACATTCGCACGTTTATGTTAGCACCAGAGGCAACACCTTTTTTAGGTATTACCTTTGAAGGCGAGCCACTAAAAGCAAAATAGTCAGCAAAAATTAAAGTGGTTTTTACATAAAGTAACGCGTACCTGAGCGTGGGTAATTATTAAGTTGATACTTAACACTATAACCGCGCTTTTCATAAAAGGGTTTTGCTTGAAAATCAAGTGTATCAAGCTGAGCAGTTGTAGCACCTAGCTCAATAGCTGCTTGTTCAAGTGCCGTTAGCAGTTTATCTGCAAGCCCTTTACCTCGCGCACTATCGCTACACCAAAGCCAACTAATCATCAGCCAGTTTCCAAACACACACCCACTAATACCGGCAACAAGCTCGCCCTGCTCATCAGTAAATTTATAGCCTAATGGCACTCTTTGCGCATCAAAGTGATCGGCGTTAAATTCAACCATTTGTGCGCGAAGCGCTGAGTTTAACGCATCGGTATTATCTACTTTTAATTGATACATTTATCGCCCTTAAAAAGCAGATACTAGCAAATTAGCTCAATCAATAAAGATTATTTTTACCATAAGGTACTTCAAGCATATTGCTGCTGGTTTTATCCGGCTGGCCGCACATTTCGTCGTAAGCGCTTGTTTGCCTTAACATCATCTGTGCGTACGCTATTTTTTCAAAACGTTTTTGTACATGCAGTGGGCTGAGTGCTCTTAAAAACTCACCGCTGTCTTCTGTTACATAATATTCAACGTTATTAATCATCACTGATACTTGATAAAGCGCCATATCTAACGAGTGAACAATAACTTTTTGTAGCGGTTCGTGCTTTTTTAACTGTGAAAATTTAATACCCATCATGTTTACCTTTTTATATTTAGCATTATCGATACGCAGCTTTGCTATAATCGCGATCAAATTTTTATTAGCCGCTGGCGTCACACGTTATGATCACAAAAATTCGACTCGCTAAATATATTGCCCATGCAGGTATTTGCTCTCGTAAACAGGCATCGCGTTTAATTGATGAAGGTGTGGTGACTGTAAATAATCGCCCAGCAAATCATATAGATCACGTTGATGAGCAAGACACAATAATAGTGAACGAAAAAGAAATTAAAGGTGCTGCCGATTTAGTTTATTTTGCGTACCACAAACCAGTAGGTATTGACTGTAAATTAAATATTGATGACCCTGCCAGCCTTATTCACCATTTGCCCACACTCACCCGTGTTTACCCTATTGGTCGATTAGATAAAGACTCTCGCGGTTTACTTATTTTGACCAACGATGGGGATTTTTGTAATCAACTAATACATCCTGATTTCCACCAGCCTAAACATTATTTAGTCACCGTAAATAAGCCTTTAGACGATGGTTTTTGTAAAAAAATGGCAGCAGGCGTACCCGTTGATAAACACATAACCCTGCCTTGTGAGGTAAATAAAATAGCCAGCAATCAGTTTAGTATTGTTTTAAAACAAGGGCTAAACAGACAAATACGTAAAATGGCGCATTACTGCGGATACAAAGTTATTGATTTATATAGAGCGCAATTTAGTGACCTTGCACTAGAAAGTTTAAACCTCCCTGAAGGGCAATATATCCGCATTAATAAAGCTGATATTTTAAAAGCCCACAGCTAACCTCCTGCCTATTAGGTAAAATAACACGCTAAAAAGTTAAAAATAAACTTGCAAAAATAGATTACAGGTGTAGTCTTAAATTAAAGATTACACTTGTAGGCGATAAAATGATTGAATTATCAAAAGCAGAGTTTGACGTGCTCGACGCACTTTGGATTAACTACCCCGCCACCGCGAGCCAAATAATTGAGCGCTTAAGCGACGATAAGCAATGGCACGAAAAAACCATTAAAACCCTGCTAGGTCGACTAGTAAAAAAAGGCGCACTTACATTTGAAAAAGAAGGTCGCCAATATATTTATACTCCCTGTATGGAGCGCGCCGACTACACCCTAAAAGAAAGCCAAAACTTTATTGAGCGATTTTTTAGTGGGCGTATTGCGCCACTTGTGAGTGGCTTTGCTAAATCGGAGCAGCTTTCTCAGCAAGATATAAACGAGCTTAAAAAAGTTATAGATGACTGGGAAAAAAACCAAAAGTAAGGGATTAACATGGTTATTCAAACTGGTTTTAATTGGTTAATTGAGCAGCAATTACTATTAAGCATTTTGTTTTGTGGTTTTATTTTACTTGAGCGATTTACTTTAAAAGCCCTTGGCTCGCGGTTTGTATATAAATTAGCATGGCTATTACCTGCGGCATTGGTGATTGCTAATTTACCAAATGCGATTAAACCACTGCAAAATAGCAATATTAGCCATTACTTAATCACCCCTAACCAATCTTTTACAAACGAGGTAGGTATTAGCTGGGCGCTCATGTATGTACTTATTACCGCTGGGTTATTAATAGCTAGCTTTATTACGCATACCCGCTTTGTTAAAAGCCTGCAGTTAACTGAGTTAACACAATTTGAAGGCACTCTTACCGCTGATGTTAAAACTTATACCAGCCAACATGTAGCCACGCCAATGGTGGTCGGTATTTTAAACAGCAAGCTGGTGTTACCGAGTAACTACAATACCCAGTTTGATAAAGCCACATTAGCGCTTATTTTAGAGCACGAAAACGTACACATAAAACGCAAAGACAACCTAACAAACGCACTTATATTACTACCTACTATTTTACTTTGGTTTAACCCACTAGCTTGGTTTTGTTACGCAAGCATGCGCCGACTACAAGAGTTGACTTGTGATGAACGGGTACTTGCCAATAAAACCACACAACAACATATTTTATATAGCAAAGCCTTAATAAACTGCGCGGCAAATGCGCCCACAGGACTTATGGCTTATTCACACTACGGAGATAAAAAAACCATGTTACAACGACTAATTAATATAAAACACAGCGGGGAGCGTTCAAAGTTTGCTAAAGGTGGCTTATTACTTGTAGCCGCAAGCATGCTAAGCGGCTTAGCAATTGCAAAGCAACCAGAAGCAATGACTAAAGAGGATTACATTTCACCGACAATACGTATTGAACCTGCTTACCCAATACAAGCAGCTCAACAAGGGATCAGCGGCTCTGTTGTATTAAAATACGATATTGCAGCAAACGGTAAAACAAAAAACATTAGTGTTATTCAATCTAAACCTAAAGATATTTTTGATAAATCAGCGAAAGAGGCGCTAGCAAAATGGAAATATAAAGCATCTGATTCAGGTTTTGAAGATGTACTTGTGCAACTAGATTTTGCGATTAATAGTGAAGTGGCGCCTACCGATTTAATTGAGCGAATTAAAGTATCGCATTAACGCCACGAGTTGTTCAAGACTACAAAGCAAGCGCCCTTTTAGGCTGCTTGCTTTGTGGTTTTAAAATATAAACCTACAAACTCACCACAATCATAGCAATGGCTGTACCCAAACCAATAAACCACACTAATGAACGAATTATATCTAGGTTCATATAGTAAAATACGCAATACAAAATACGCGACACAATATGCGTAACCGCTAGCGATTCGGTCACTGCACCTACAGAGTTAGTGCCCAGCACAACTGCAATAGCGACAGCAAAAACAGCAAGCGATTCAAAACAGTTTTGATGAGCAGAGAGCGCCCGTGCACCAAAGCCGGTTAATTTTGTTTGTTGCGCCCTTGGGTGTTTATTGTCGTATCGACCTAATTTTGCCATTGCTATAGCAACCGGCACTTTTGCAAAGTAAGGCATTAATACCGCAAGTAATGCACATACAACTAATGTTGTCATAATTTATCCTTTTGATGTTTCGGATAATTTAGCATAAGCATAATAAAAAAGCCGCCAGATACGTTTTATGACAAACTCTGGCGGCTAACAATAACATCAGACCTACTATAGCTAAATTTATCCTAAAACCCATGCGACATAATGTCGCAGATGATGAATATTCAACATCATAGTTAATGCATCGCTTTACTTCACAAAGCTTGTTAACTTTACTGCCTTACATTTTAACGATGACGACCATGACCTGGATATTTTTCACTTTTTTAGCCGCCTTCATGCAAGCATGGCGTAATGCCCTGCAAAGTAAATTAAGTAACGATGTGAGTGTGGCTGGCGTAACACTCTCTCGCTTTATTATCGCAGGCCCTATTGCTGGCGTGTATTTATATGGTTTGTATCAATATCAAGATACAGCCATGCCTACGTTTAATAATGCCTTTTGGGGATTTATTGTAGGCGCAAGTGTGATGCAAATACTTGCCACTGGTTTAATGGTTAAGTTATTTAAAATGAATAATTACGCCGTAGGTGCTGGTCTTGCCAAAAGCGAGGCGTTAGTAGCAGCCATTTTAGGTGTATTATTTTTTGGCTCGGCACTTTCTTTGCTCGGTTGGCTTGGTGTGTTTTTTGGCGCTATTGCCGTATTGCTACTCAGTGGCATAACAAGCGTTAAACACTTTAATGCTAAAACAGCATTACTAGGACTGGCTTGTGGTACTTGCTTTGCACTTACATCGCTGTGGGTACGAGAAGCGAGCTTAAATTCAGGATTATTATTTCCTCACTCAGCAGCTTGGGTTTTGCTGTTTGTAATTAGCTTACAAACACTAATACTACTGGGCTATTTATTATTAAAAGAGCCGCAAACACTTAGTAAACTTTGGCAATACAAAGGTACTACAGCCGCAATTAGTGTTTTTAGTTGTGTCGGTTCTATTGGCTGGTTTAGTGCAATGAGCTTACAGCACGTTGCTTACGTTAAAACACTTGGACAGGTTGAAGTGTTTTTTACCATGCTAATTGCCGTTCTTTGGTTAAAGCAGCCACTTAAGACACAAGATACTGCTGGCTTAATACTCATAGCCATTGCCGCTGTTTTGGTTATGTTGCCGAATTAAGGGCATAAAAAAGCGCAGGCTTTTATACCTGCGCTGTTATAATTTTTATAGCTTTAAGAACTGGTTCTAAGAGCTGATTTTTAGTGTTATCACACCACTAATAATCATTAATACTCCCGCAATACGACCAAATGTAGCGGCATCGTTATAAAACAATATACCCACTAAAAACGTACCGGCGGCGCCAATACCTGTCCATACGGCGTATGAGGTACCCATTGATATTTGCCTTTGTGCAAGCCACAACATAAAACCACTAGCGACTAAGAATACCACCGCTATTGCGATACCCTGCCAGCGAGTATCTGGGTTTTGCGACACCTTTAAACCTATCGGCCAGCCAATTTCAAGTAAACCGGCAATAATTAAGTACACCCACGCCATTAAACGTCTCTCTTTTTAACAATCACTTCGTATAAATCTTCGCGGCGATCTTTTAAATTACGCACTGTGCCTTCGCTGTGAAGTATTTTAAGCTTATCCATATCAAGGTCACTAAATAGCAGCATTTCGGTGTTTGGTGTGGCTTCGTTAAGTGTTGCATCGTGCGGGAACGAAAAGTCCGATGGCGTTAATACCGCCGATTGTGAGTACTGCACATCAAGACTTTCTACCTCTGGTAAATTACCCACCGAACCTGCAATAACCACATAACATTCGTTTTCTATTGCACGCGCTTGTGCACAGTGGCGCACACGTAAATAACTGTTTTTAGTATCAGTCCAAAATGGCACAAACAGAATATCTAACCCTTGTTTGGCCAATATGCGTGAAAGCTCTGGAAACTCTACATCGTAACAAATTTGAATACCCACACGACCGGCATCGGTATCAAACACGGCAATTTTATCGCCGCCTTGAATAACCCAATCGTTTTGCTCATGCGGGGTAATATGAATTTTACGTTGCTCGTCTATCTTACCGCTACGATGGCATAGGTAACTTACGTTATAAATTTTATCATCTTCGGCAAGTGGCATAGAGCCGGTAATAATATTAGCGTTGTATTCTATTGCCATACGCGACATGGCGTTTTTAAACGTTTCGGTATATTCCGCTAAATAGCGAATCGCTTCTGTTTGATTACTTTGATTCCCTAGCCCCATTAGTGGCGCATTAAAAAACTCAGGGAATAGTATAAAGTCACTTTTGTAGTCAGATACGGTATCTACAAAGTATTCAACCTGCTTTAGCATTTCTTCAACCGATTCAACACAACGCATTTGCCATTGCACAGCACCTACACGCACGATTGATTTAGTTGACTCAAGTACCGTGTCTGTTGGCTCATACATAATGTTATTCCACTCAAGTAAAGTGGCGTAACCAACGGACTCTTGATCCTCCGGTAAATACTTTTTAAGTAAGCGTTTTACCTGAAAATCGTTAGATAACTGAAAACTTAAAATAGGATCGTATAATTCTTTTTGATCTACTTTTGCAATGTATTCCATTGGCGTCATTTCACTGCTGTGATTGTAATAACGCGGAATACGCCCACCTGCTAAAATAGCGCGTAAGTTATATTGGCGGCACAATTCTTTACGGGCATCATAAAGGCGACGACCTAAACGCATGCCTCTGTGACTTTCGCTAATAGCAACATCTAAGCCGTATAGCGCATCGCCGTCGGTATCGCTAAATACACGGTCGTGACCGTCTGCAATATCTTCGTATGTATGCGGGTTTGAAAAACGCGTGTAATCAACCTGCACGCTTAATGCTAAGCCCACCAGCACGCCGTCATCCACAATACCTATTTGCCCTTCAGGAAACTGGTCTATTAATCTAAAAATGGTATGACTTGGCCACGCACCGCCTAAGTCGGGATACGCTTGATCCATCAAGGTTTTAATTTGCGGATATTGCTCTCTGGTTAAATTACAAATTTCAAGATGGGTTTTTTCTGCCGACATACACAACTCCTTTGGGCATAAGAAAATAAAAGCCGAATGTACGTTAAAGTACACTCAGCTTTGTATCATGTTTTTTACGTTACGCGTACTACTTTAAGCTACGATAAAAAAGTGTGGTTACTTTCTCTTTTGGTAACCAGCCTGCGTATTCAAGATTCAGCTCAGCCAATGGATCGGCTTTAAGTACTTGCTCTAAGCTTGCATTATTTTGCATTGCTTTTAGCATTACGTCTTTCGCGTTTTGAACTAGCTTACCATACGCTATCAGTCCTGAACGGTCACTTACCTTGCCGTGTCCTGGTATTACTTTAGTGTTGTCGTCAATTTGATTAACTACATCGTTTACTGCCGCTAAAATACCATCAACGCTGCCGCCGCTATCTACATCAACAAACGGTAAGCTACCAAAATTAAAGTAAATGTCGCCCATGTGCACTATGTTGTCGTTATTAAAAAAGATAACCGAATCGCCATCGGTGTGTGCATGTTCGTAATGCACAACATGGGTGTGTTCGTTATTAAAATGTAGTTTTAAGTCGTGACCAAAACTAATGCGCGGTAAAAAGTCTGACCCTTCCCCGTGCTGCTCTTCTAAACGTTTGTGTACATTGTCGTGGGCTATAACGTGCGCACCCGCTTTAGCAAAGTTCTCGTTGCCACCGGTATGATCGCCATGATGGTGAGTATTGATAACAAACTCTGCACTGCCTGGTTTTAAATCGCTAATGGTTTTTTTAATATCATCTGAGAGTTTGGCAAACTGATCATCAATAATATAAATGCCATCATCACCTACACTTGCTGCAATATTGCCGCCTTGCCCAAATAGTACGTATACATGCTCACTTAGCTTTTGTGCTGTTACTGGGCCATCGTCTGCTTGCGCTGTAGTGCTTAGTAATAAACCTGTTATTAATGCGGGTAGTATTTTTTTCATTTTAGTTCTCTGTTGTTTTATTGGTAATTATATAGAACGTGTTTAGCTATACTTTAGTTCATCGTGTCGGCTTTATTACTATTTGATGTATTAACTCTTGAGGCAATAAAGGTGTATGCTTACCTTCTACGTAATCACTAAACCCCGCTCTGTAAAATTCAGAAAGAGGGTGCCCCGATTGCCCACCCGGAATAGCCATAATTGCATGTTCTAAATGCCCAGGTTGAGCAATAAAACGCTGCGATGCGCCAAAACTACGCCCTTGTACGGCGGGCATATAACTATCACCAAAACCCGCTGCTGTGGGCATATTTAATAACTTAGCAAGTAACGGCATTTGCTTTGCAAACGGATGCTCTATCACTAACTCATTTACCTTGCCCCACTGCCAGTTTTGTACGTTATTACCAAATTGTTCTGTAAGCTTAGTAATAGTTTGGCTAAATGCTCCTTGTAACTGCTCATCCCAGCTTTTAAATTGTGGGTTTATCCATGTGTCGGGCCTGTTGTTTATAAGCTGCCAAACAGCGGGCTCTAAATCTCGTTTTACGTATTTAAGTGTGCCTTGTTGTTTATTTAATTCATCTTCCATACTGCTAAATAAAATATTAATCACTTCATCGCGGTAGCGCTTAACTAAAGTATACCCTATGGAGGTTGAACACGCACATTGCTGCCAATTTTCAAGCGCTGTTATATATTGCTGATTTTTAGTTTGATCGGCTTTTAATTGCTTTAATAGCAGAGCATGCCAAGGCATTAAAAAGCGAGCTTGATTATCAAGTTGTAATGCGTAAAAGTCGCTCTCAGCAAATGTTTGTTTTTCAAATAATCTATCGCGAATTTGACTCGAACGTGCGCCGAGTGCATAACCACCATTACCAAAACGCGCGTCATCCTCAGCCGATACCACGCGAGAATTACCAGTCCATAATCGACCGTTTTGCGGGTTTTTAATAAAAGGGCGTTGTAATTCATTTTGCTGCCAAAGCGCTGAGTAGTCATCGGCATTTACGCCAAGCACACTTGACGCTTTACGAGCCGGTATACCCCCCATGTTTTTCCACGCTGCGCTACCAAGGCTGTCTACCACCATAAGATTTTGTACCGGAATACCTACATCGCTTGCTACAGCAAGTGCATCATCTACCGTTTTGGCTTGCTCTAATTTTAATAACTCCATATTAACGGCATAAGGCTGATGGGCAGCCCAGCTCAACGCATAAGGTTTTTCGTTAATATATTTTACAGGGCCGTATTCACTGAGTATTAATGAATAGTTTTCAACCTCCCCATCGGGTAATGCAATAGGTTCATCTACTTGCCATGTTTTACTATCATCGTTTAATACAACCCAATCGGCTGTATCTAAATAACCGTTAGTAAATCCCCATGCAACATTGTTGTTAGTGCCAACAACAATGGCAGGTGCGCCGGGCAGCGATACACCGGTTACCTGAGTCTGCTCACCACTGTGCATGTAATTTAATTGTGCCCTGTACCAAATTACAGGTACTGCCATCGATAAATGCATATCATCCGACACCATACCAGCCCCTGTTTTAGTCAGCGCTCCTGTAACAGCCCAGTTATTACTGCCGCGCTCTTGGTTGGCTTCAATGCTTTTAACTATATGCTCTGTTTGAGTTGGAAAGGTAGGTATGCCGCCGCTATAAAGCGCTAATTTACTGCCATCAAGCGCGGCTTGGTACTTACTCGGTTGCGTTAAAAAATCAACCATTTGCTTTGTGTACGCTTGCTCAATTTGAATAAGTGCTTGGTCACGCTCAAATGTGGCGCTTTGTAAATCAAGGTACATGCTAAATATCACAAGTAGGCTGTCTTCACTTTGCCATGGCTTTTGCGCTGCACCTGTTAGTAAATATTCAAAGCTTGAATACCCTACTTGCGCTAAGCCTTCGTTTACACCTTGAGCGTAACTTTTAAGTAATTGCTTATCGGTCTCTGGCAGGGTTTGTAAAATAATTTGGCTACGTTTACGTAATTGATGAAAACGCATTTTTTTATCGAGCCCCAACGCTGCTTCGCCAAATAATTCACTTAACTCACCTGCGGCATTACGCCTTAGTAAATCCATTTGAAAAAACCGGTCTTGCCCATGCGCATAACCTAAACCGTAGGCGGCGTCGTTTCGGCTATTGGCGTTTATTACTGCTTGCCCTAATGCATCTCGCGAAATTTTTACAGGCTCTGCTACCGCGTTACTGCGTCCGTTTCCATCAAGGGCGGGTAAACTTAAACTAAGTACCCCATAAACAACAGCGGTACTTGCCAGCCCTAATATCACAATTAATAACAACAAGCGTTTGATTACTTTAAACATCACCGTTTCCTTTGCACGTTTTGACCAAGCGTTAAGCGCATATAATAACCACAGTTTTATTAAATAATAATGTTCTTGCTCGCAAAGGGTGAAATAAACATCAAAATCCACGATAATGTCAGCTCCACACATCGTGCAGAACTAGTTGAGATCAATATGACTGAAAAAACATTTATCAAAGGTAAAGACCGCGACCTAGAATCGTCAATCTCTACCATGCAAAACAAGCTTAAAGCCCTAAACATTAATGTTGAAGAAGCGCTTTGGCTTAACCCTGTAGCTAACTGTTATTCGGTTCATATAAAAGACAGCGACTGCGGTGTTATGTTTACCAATGGTAAAGGCGCAACCGACAAAGCCTCTATTGCCTCAGCACTCGGTGAATACTTTGAACGTTTAAGCTGTAACTACTTTTTTGCAGACTTTTATCTAGGTGAAGAATTTGCTAATGGCGAGTTTACTCATTACCCAAGCGAAAAATGGTTTAAAGTTGAAGGCGATGAAGTGCCAGAGGGTATTATGGATGAAAGCTTATGGGATTACTTTGACCCAGAGCGCGAACTAAACGCATCACACCTTTTTGATTTTAACTCAGGCAATATCGATCGTGGTATTTGTACCCTGCCATACACACGCCAACGCGATAACCAAGACGTATACATTCCGGTAAACGTTATCGGTAATATTTTTGTATCTAACGGTATGAGCGCAGGTAACACCAAGTTTGAAGCTCGCGTACAAGGTTTATCAGAAGTATTTGAACGTGCTATTAAAAACCGTATCATCGCCGAAGGTATTTGTTTACCAATCGTGCCTGAAGATGTTGTTAAGCAATACCCTAAAATTCACGAAGCGTGTGAAGAGCTTCGCAGCCATGGCTTTCATTTACGTATTGCCGATGCGTCACTTGGGGGTAAATACCCTGTAATGAGCGTAACGCTTATTAACCCAACAGATGGTTCTGTATTTGCTTCTTTTGGTGCTCACCCATCATTTGAAGTTGCGCTTGAACGTACCGTGACTGAGTTACTACAAGGTCGTCGTCTTGATCAGCTAGATGTATTCCAACCTGCTACCTTTGATAACGACGAAGTAGCAACACCAGAGAACATTGAACTGCACTTTATTGATTCAAGCGGTTTGATTTCGCATGATTTTTTCCGTGCAAAACCTGATTTTGAATTTGTACACTGGGACTTTAGCGGAACAACTGAAGAAGAATATAACTTCTGTACTGATCTAATTCATAGCATGGATCATGATATCTACATCATGGATTACACGCACCTAAACGTATACGCGTGTCGTATTTTAGTACCTGGCATGTCTGACATTTACCCTGTTGATGAGCTTATTTGGCGTAACAACAACGAAGGCGCAAAATTTCGCGAAACATTCCTATCGCTTGATCAGTACGATGCAGAGCAATGGATGGAAATTTACGACAGCCTAGAAGAAGCAGGCCACAGCGATATTATCCGCGCCGCAGAATTTATTGGCCTTGCAACCGATGCCGACACACCATGGCACACACTGCGTATAGGTGAGCTTAAAGCACACCTATGTTTAGCTGCAGGCAGCGAAGAAGCCATTGATTGGGTTGACTGGATACTTCATACAGGCCAAGTAAACGAAGAGGCAATGCGCCACTTCCGCTGTTTAAAAGCAGTTCTTGAAATTAAATACGATGACGAGCGCGAATACGCAGATTACCAAGATGCACTAGGCTTAATGTTTGGTGCTAATAATGTAGCGCTGGCTATAGAAATTGCCGAAGGTAAAAAGCAGTTTAACGGTTTAACTTTCCCTGGTTTATCGCTTGAAGGCTTTAAAAAGCATGCGGCGCTACTTGATGGTTACCGCAAGCTACATGTAGCAAAGCAAAATCACTGGGCGCGTGAAGTTAGCGACTCGTAACTCGCTAAACTACTAATTATAAAAAATAAACGGCGCATTTGTTAATGCGCCGTTTTCATTTGTGTAATAAATTAGCTATAGTTAATTTGCCTAAATTAACGCCACGATGTAGCAAATGCCACCATCTACTAACAATAAAAAAACGAACGTTCATAACTTTAAGTTGACCTTTTGGTTATCGCTTACGCTAACTGTACTAGTTGGTATCGTACTTGATCGTATTAACTACAATCGTGTTAAAGATGCTCATCGCCTACAAATTCTTTCTGAAGTAAGTACATATCGAGCTCAATTAGAATCTATTTTAGTTTCTAATATCCAACTAGTTCGAGGCTTAGGTGTTGCCGTCGCAGCACAGCCTGATTTACAGCAAACACAGTTTGAACAAATTGCCCAACCACTATTTAAAACCTCAAATGAGCTTCGCAATATTGGTGGCGCACCCGATATGGTAATTCGTATGACTTACCCCTTAAAAGGTAATGAAAAAGCACTCGGTTTAAACTTTTTAGAAGAAAAAAACCAACGCGCTGATGCTATTAGAGCTCGTGATACAAATACCATTGTAATGGCAGGCCCATTAAAATTAATCCAAGGTGACATAGCACTTATAGCCCGCGTTCCTGTTTACATACCGCCAGAAAATCGCTTTTGGGGATTACTTTCAGTTGTTCTCAACATTGACAAAGTCTATGAAAATTCAGGTATTTATGAGCTAGAAAAAGAATACAACGTCGCTTTACAAGGCAGGCATGGACTTGGCAGCAAAGGGGAGTTTTTTTACGGTAATCAAAACATAATAGAGCAAGACCCCCTTGAGTTTACGTTAAGCTTTCAAGGTGGCAATTGGCAACTTTACGTAGCACCTAAAATAGGTTGGAGCCCACCAAATTCAGCTGTATGGCCACTTAGGCTATCAATTATTATTATTTGCGGATTATTAATTTGGGCCTTTTTATTCTTTTTGAAAATGCTTAATCGTCAGCAACAAAACGAAAAAATGCTTGAGGCAATGAGTGATCTAGCCCAAATAGGCGCATGGTCATTTAACTTAGAAACGAAACAAGTGTATTGGTCTGATATGACCAAAAAACTATTTAAATACCCATTAAATAGCCAACCAGAATGGCCTAAAGATTTAAATTACTTTAAAAAAGGCACTAGCAGAGAAACAATTAAACCTTTAATTGAACGAGCCATAAAATATGGTGAAAGCTACGAAGTTGAATTAGAAGTAATGGATGAAGAAGGTGAATCTGTTTGGGTACTCGTACATGGTGAAGCAGAACGAAAAAATGGACGATGCACACGTATTTTTGGCTCATTACAGAATATTGATACCCGTAAAAAAATTGAATTAGAAAATAATAAAACCGCATTACACAACGAAATTTTAGCCTCCCTGACCGTTAATAAATTAATATTAAATGGGCAACTTAGCCAATCAAAAGACATTATTACTAAAGCAATCTGCCAAGCATTTGATATTAAACGTGCCAGTATTTGGTTTTTTAATGAAGACAAATCCCAACTAAGCCCTTTTGCCATACATAGTAAACATTCGTCTAGTGATAAAATTGACTCTATTTGGCTAAGAAAAAATCTTCCCGGCTTTTTTAATGCAATAGATCACCAGCCTGTATTTAATGTGCCTGACGCCCAAGAACACCCAATACTCGAGCCAATTAAAGAACAGTATTTAATGACTCTCGAGATTAAATCAATGCTGTGCGTAATAATTCCTGCGGGAAGTGGCGCTATAGGAGTCGTCTGCGCAGAGCAATGTCAATCAAAACGCCACTGGTCTAAAAACGAAGAAAGCTTTTTAATTGCCGTTGCAGCGTTAATAGGCAGCTTGCACTCAAGCCAACAGCGAATTGAAACCGAACAAAAACTAGTTTCTGCCAAAGAAACCGCCGAACAAGCTGTTAAAGCTAAAAGTGAATTTTTAGCGAGTATGAGCCACGAAATTCGCACCCCAATGAACGGTGTTTTAGGTATGCTTAACATAATTAAGCAAACTCAATTGGACCTACAGCAAAAACATCATATTGAACTTGCTCAATCATCAGCTCAATCTTTGCTTAATATAATTAATGACATATTAGACTTTTCTAAAATTGAAGCCGGTAAGCTCGATATTGAAAACGTGCAATTTAATTTACCTCGGTTATTAGGCGAAGTGGTGGAATCCTTTGCTTTAAAGGTAGAACAAAACAATACAAAACTTATTCTAGATGCTACTCAAATAACTGTTAGCGAGATAATTAGTGACCCTAACCGCTTGCGCCAAATTTTAAATAACTTAATTGGCAACGCGGTTAAATTTACTATTGATGGCGAAGTAGTCATTACCGCCAGAATAGATGAAACAACGGATGGCTCGTTCCTACAGTGTTCGATTATTGATACTGGTATTGGTATTGACCCTAAAAAACAAGCGTCGTTATTTGACTCATTCACACAAGCCGATGCTTCAACAACACGCCAATTTGGGGGCACAGGGCTTGGTCTTGCCATAGTAAAACAATTGTGCGAACTGATGAACGGTGAAGTGAGTGTAAACAGTATGCAAGGTGAAGGAAGTACATTTTCTTTCACAGTACAAATACAACCGCGCTTAAGTAAAGAACAAGATTTACCGAGTCATTTAATTAAAAACAAACATATTTTAATTATTGATGAGTGCTCGTTAAATGCTAACACCGCTAATAAGCAGCTCACTGTTTGGGGTGCAAAAGTTAATTGTATACATAACTATCATGAGGTTGATGATTACTTAAGTAATGTAACCACCCACCCTGGTGCTATTTTAGTTGATTACTACTTTTTTGAAAAAGCCCCACAAACGCATATCACCGCGCTTAAAAACTTTATAAATATGCATAGTTGCAAGTTAGTTATTATGGCGCCAATGAGTTATTCGTCTGAGGAGTCTAAAGTAGGTATGGAAGTCGACTGTATGATTTTCAAACCTCTCACACCGTCTGATTTGTTTGACTCACTCACAAACGATAAATACATTGAACAACAGCAGCAACAAGCACAGCTTCAAAACAAGCTAACTAAAGCGCCAGTACTCGATTCATCAGAACCACAACTATTGCTTGTTGAAGACAATAAAATAAACCAAGTGGTTGCCTCTGCGCTATTAAAGCAGGCGGGTGTTACTTTTGATATTGCCGAAAATGGCCTTGAGGCAATTGTAAAGCTCAATGCAAAACAAGGTAAACCATATAAGCTAGTTTTAATGGATTGCCAAATGCCCGAAATGGATGGCTACCAAGCCACTAAAGCCATTAGAGAAGGTGATGCAGGTAAAGATAATGAAAATATTACTATTATTGCGCTAACAGCCAATGCCATGCAGGGCGATAAAGAAAAATGTCTAGCCGCAGGCATGAACGACTATTTAAGTAAGCCTCTCGATTTAGCTGCATTACAACCAAAGCTTCAACAATGGCTTGGCATTCAATAAAGGTGTAAGCTAATAAAATACGCTTACTAATTTGAGATTATTTATGCAGTTATCAACAAATCAACAACGTATTCTTGGTTGCCTATTAGAAAAACAAAGCACGACGCCAGAGCATTATCCGCTATCGTTAAACGCTCTCGTGAACGCATGTAACCAAAAGTCTAATCGCGATCCTGTGTTAAGTCTTACAGATGAAGACGTGCAAAACGCACTTGATGAACTAATAGAAATGCGTTTGGTTACAATAGATGAAGGTCTTTCGGGTCGCGTAAATAAATACGATCACCGCTTTTGCAACACTGAATTTAGTAATCTGCAATTTTCTGCTCAGCAGCGTGCCATTGTTTGTTTATTACTTTTGCGTGGTGCTCAAACCCCTGGTGAATTAAGAACCCGCAGTGCTAGACTTGCTGATTTTAATAACGTAAATGAAGTAGAGACAGCGCTCAATAAACTGATTGAAAGCGAGTACGTCACAAAGCTAGAGCGTGAAGCTGGTAAACGTGACAGCCGATATATTCATTTATTTGGCGAACAACAAAATAATCCTGCCGATGCCTTCGTTGCTCTACCAAGCGAAGTAATTAAAGACAAAGAATTAAGCGATTTACTTGAAGAAGTAGAAAAATTAAAAGCAGAGCTTCGCCAAATAAAAGCTCATTTAAAACTTTAATTAACTAAAACTAAATCACATAATAAGTTTATTGCGTATCACATATTAAATTTTATAAGGAGCTGGCAATGCGCGCCGAAATTATGGCTGAAATGAAGGTTCAGCCAACGATTGATGTAAATGCTGAGATAACTCGCCGAGTTAATTTTATTAAAACACGTTTGGTAGCAGCTCATTCACGCTCGTTAGTACTGGGTATTAGCGGTGGTGTTGACTCATCAACCTGCGGCCGCTTATGTCAACTTGCTGTAAACGAGCTAAATAAAGAACACGATACTGACAAGTATCAGTTTATTGCAGTGCGCCTACCTTATGGTGTACAAGCTGACGAAGATGAAGCACAAATGGCGGTTGATTTTATTCAGCCAAGTAAACGTATGACCGTAAACGTACAACCTGCGGCTGATGCATTGCATGAGCAAGCGCTAGCTGCCGTAGTTGGCTGTGGTGAAGCACTGCCTGAGCAAGCTCAAATAGATTTTATTAAAGGTAATGTTAAAGCGCGTCAACGTATGGTTGCTCAGTACGAAATTGCAGGTTTTTGCCAAGGCCTAGTAGTGGGTACCGATCATAGTGCTGAAAACATTACTGGTTTTTATACTAAATTTGGTGACGGCGCGTGCGATTTAGCCCCTCTGTTTGGTTTATCAAAACGCCAAGTTCGTGCACTTGCTACTGCGCTAGGTGCGCCAGCTTTATTGGTAGATAAAGCACCTACAGCTGATTTAGAAAGTGACCGCCCAGGTTTAACAGACGAAGAAGCACTTGGTTTGAGCTATGAGCAAATTGATGACTTTTTAGAAGGTAAACCTGTGTCTAATGATGTTGAACAAAAGCTTGTAAGCATTTACACGCGTACACAACATAAGCGTCAACCAATTCCGACAATTTACGATTAATGTTTAGTAGCTAAAATAAAGCAATTAATGCTTTGAGGATTAATTGCTTTTTTGATCGACAGATTAAGAAGCTGCGTATATTTTAATAAATTAACGCTTTGAATTTTATAATACCAATTGCATTAAATTAGTGAGCTATTATAGCCCTATGAAATAGCGATAGAACGATGATATTTTTAATGATATTGGTATAACTACCCGCCAAAGAGAACACTGCCTTATATGACATCGCCCATTTTAATTACCGGCGCAGGCCAACGTATTGGTTTAGCACTCGCTCAGCATTATATAGCCCAAGGGCAGAGTATTATTATCACGTATCGTACTCGTCACGCCGCTGTTGATAAATTAGAGCAACAAGGCGCTGTATGTATTTATGCCGATTTTAGTACCGATGAAGGTATTAGTGCATTTATAAATACGCTTAAAGAGCATACAACATCGCTGCGCGCTATTGTTCATAACGCATCAAGCTGGGACTGCGAAGCTAACAACCCTGACTTTGCAGCACTGTTTGATAATATGATGCGAATACATGCCAAAACACCGTATTTAATTAATTTAATGTGCGCAGAGCTGCTTTTAAACTATCAGCAAAATGAAAAAGTACCTGCCGATATAATACATCTTACTGATTATGTAGTTGAAACAGGCAGCCCTAAACACTTAGCTTATGCAGCAAGTAAAGCAGCACTCGACAACCTAACCAAATCGTTTAGCGCTAAATATGCGCCAAATATAAAAGTGAACTCGGTTGCTCCATCGCTCATTATTTTTAATGAACATGACGATGAACAATATCGAGCTAAGACCCTTAAAAAATCATTAATGGGCATTGAACCCGGATGCCAAGAAATTATCAATAGCATTGATTTACTATTACAAAGCCACTACATCACAGGGCGCTCTTTGCCTATTGATGGCGGTCGTCATTTAAAGTAAATATAAATAAACTGAGATATTTATGCACAATGAATTAAAAGAAAGTTATGAAAAAATCATCACCGCTGTAGGCGAAGATGCTAACCGCGAAGGCTTACTTGATACGCCAAAACGTGCTGCAAAAGCAATGGAATATTTAACGCAAGGGTATCGTCAAACGCTTGATGAAATAACTAATAAAGCAGTATTTACATCTGACGCTGACGACATGGTGTTAGTACAAGACATAGAGCTCTACTCTATGTGTGAGCATCATTTACTGCCTTTTATTGGCCGTTGCCATATTGCTTATATACCAAACGGTAAAGTATTAGGCTTATCTAAATTTGCACGTATTGTTGATATGTTTTCACGCCGTTTTCAAATTCAAGAACAGTTAACGCATCAAATCGCTAAAGCAGTTGAAGAAGTTACTGGCGCTAAAGGCGTAGGCGTTATTGTTGAGGCAAAACACATGTGTATGATGATGCGTGGTGTAGAAAAGCAAAATTCAAGCATGCGTACATCAGTAATGTTAGGTAACTTTAGAAGCGATCCTAAAACACGTAACGAATTTTTGCAGCTTATAAAAGGTTAACCCTATGGCTAATGCAATTATTAACGTTACTAATTTACGCCTGCGTACGTTTATTGGCTTTAACCCCGATGAGCGTGAAAAAAAGCAAGATGTAGTGATCAATCTAGAGATTCACTACCCTGCTGATGATGCGTGTAAAACGGATGAAGTTGACCAAGCACTTAATTATAAAGTGATCACCAAAGAAGTTATTAGCTTAGTAGAGCAAGGGCACTTTTTACTGCTAGAAAAATTAGTTGCTGAAATTCTTGCCGTTTGTCACGCACACCCAAGCGTTCATTACGCTAAAGCACGTGTTGATAAACCACATGCACTGCGTTTTGCCGACTCAGTGTCGTTAACGCTTGATTGGGCTAAATAAGCACTTAAAAACTTATTTAAAAAAGCTTTTCGAATCCTACGGCAAGGGCGATAACCGCTAAATAGCGAGCGCCTTTGCCTAGTGTTACTAACAATAAAAAGGTACTAAGTCGTACTTTAAATATGCCTCCAATCACCGTTAATGGGTCCCCCACAACCGGTAACCAAGCAAATAACAAACTATACACTCCATATTTATTAAATTGCTTTTGTGCGCTATCAAGCCCTTTTTGCGATACAGGAAACCATTTTTTATCTTTAAAACGCAGTACCTGCGTGCCTAACCAGTAATTAACACAACTCCCTAACACATTTCCAAGTGTTGCTACGCACCACATAAGCCATAAATTAACTTTACCTTGAGTAATCATACCCACCATTATCACCTCAGAAGAGCTAGGCAGTAATGTCGCAGATATAAATGCGCTAATAAATAACGTGAGATAAAGCATAATGCCCTTATGGCTAAACGTAAAAACCCAGCCTATAGCTGGGTTTATAATACCAATTTTATTAAAAACATGATCATTCTAGCGTATTAAATAACTCACTAACTACGTTAAAAATTATTTATATAGAACAACTATGTATCATAATTTTAGCCTTGTTATTAAGCTATTTTCTTATCGCTATAATAGATCACTAATTTAATGCAATTGGTATAAAAATAAACTGTGTTTATTTTATCAAATTTAAACTAAACGGGTAATTAAACTCTTTACCTTCGTTAGCTTTAATACTTGCCATTACAACCATTACAAACCCAAAAATTGCCACTATAGGTAGTAATATTAAGCCTACTGCTACAAACATCAGTAAAAAACAAACTACATATGCAATTGCCATCGTTATTTGAAAGTTAAGCGCCTTTTTACCGTGCACGTCAACAACTGGCATTTCATCTTTTTTAATTAACCACACAATTAATGGCCCAATTATTGAGCCAAACGGCACAACAAACCCAGCAAGCGCACTTAAATGGCATAACATAGCCCACGTACGGTCATCTTTATTAACTGGTTCAACCTGCTGATTTTCTTCCATAACACTCTCCTTATTGTTTTATGTATGTTGCCTCTTAACTAAACAAATGTCTACAAATCAACCAACGTATTTATGTTTAAAAATCACAGCGTGAAATCTTGTGATAAAAAAGTGATAAGTTTGTGAGAGTTTCTGGAGACGATTATTCAATACTTAACTCGAATCATCACTTACAGGAAATAATAATGAAAACTTCTACATTAACAATCGCAATTCTTTTAGCGGCAGCTAGCCAATCGACTATGGCCGCAGAATTAGACCTAAAAGTTACTAACCTAACCAAAGGTATTCACTTCACTCCACTGTTAATTACAGCACACAACAGCGAAGACACACTATTTGAAGTAGCAACGCAAGCATCTACAGCATTACAAACAATGGCTGAAGGCGGCAATATTGCAGAGCTAGTTGCACAAGCAACTGCAGCGGGCAGTGATATGGCTGCAAATCCAGCTGAAGGCTTACTTGCACCAGCCGCATCTACAACGGCAACACTTACCACTACCGACGGTAACGAGTACCTATCTTTAACTGCAATGATGCTACCAACTAATGATGGCTTTGTAGGCTTAAACAGCTGGAAAATCCCAACAGAAGCGGGTACTTACACTATTAATTTAAATGCTTACGATGCAGGCACAGAACAAAACAATGAGCTTGTAGTTGAAGGCTCTGGTGCTCCAGGTACTCCAGGTATTCCTGCAGCTCCAGGTGGCGACGCTGGTACTGGCGGTACAGGTATATTAAGTGGTGATACAAATACAAGCATCCATATTCACCCAGGTAGCTTAGGCGATGACGATTTAGAAGCGGGTAATAGCGATTTAAGTAATACAGTACACAGATGGTTAAACCCAGTAGCACAATTAACCGTTACAGTTAAGTAGGAGCATGATTATGTCATCTGCTAACAACCTTAAAAAAAGTCTACTAGTGCTTGCACTTGCAACCACACTTGCAGCGTGTAGCGATAATGATAACGACCCAGTTGTTGAAGAGCCGGTCGTTGTTGAGCCAATTGTTGTAGAACCTGTGATCAGTGAGTTTACTATTACTTTTAGTAACTTAACTGCAGGACAGCCTTTGTCACCACTCTCTGTCATTGCTTTTGAAGATGAAGCACCTTGGGAATTCGGCACCACAGCTTCTGTTGGCTTAGAAATGCTTGCAGAAAGCGGTGCAAATGAAGAATACCTCAGCTACGAAAATGCACTTGCTGCAGTTTCAGCTGAAGGCGCTATTGCCCCTGGCGAAACCACCACAGTAATCATTACTGTTGAAGAGCAAGAAACGCTTAATTTATCATTTGCTGCCATGCTTGGGAATACAAATGATGCTTTTACCGGTCTTAGTTCTTTAGATGTATCAACATTAGAAGTTGGCGGTTCGTTATCACGCACTACGACTGCTTATGATGCGGGTACGGAAGCAAATACAGAAACAGCTGAAACTGTGCCAGGTCCTGCCGCTAGCGGTGAAGGGTTTAACGAAATACGTGACGATACAGCCGATATAATAACGATGCATCCAGGCATTGTTTCAAATCAAGATGGATTATCTACATCAGCACTTGGTGTTGAACATAAGTTTGATAACCCAGTATCGAAAATAGTAATTACGCGCACGCAGTAACGTTCCAGCTTGTAATGGGGAAGTAAGGGAGCATGGATGCCCCCCTTTTTACGAGGTAATACATGCGTCACGAAAAAATATTAGTAGTAGAAGATGACAGAGAAATAGGTAAGTTAATTACCACGCAGCTAACGTCGCTTAACTTACATGTTGATCATGTTGTAAGCGCAGAACTTGCCTTAAAAAAAATAGCTAAGCATCCCTACGGACTTATTTTACTCGATATAAACTTACCCCAAATGGATGGCTTAAGCTTATGCCGAAAAATAAAAGAGCATTACCCTACTACCTCCGTTATTTTACTCACCGCGCTGAGTAGCGATATGGACAGAGTTATTGGCCTTGAAATGGGCGCCGATGATTATATTTGTAAACCCTTTTTTGCACGCGAATTACAAGCCAGAGTAAAAACCCAATTACGCCACAGAGCACAACTACTCGCGAGCCAAAACAACGACAACTCTCCCGTTGATAGCGAACAAACACTAAATGTAGGCTCACTCAATATAGAATTTAGTTCGCACCAAGTGTATTTAGGTAAACAAGCCCTTAACCTTACCGCCACCGAATTTGATTTACTCGTTTACTTTGCACGCCATCCTAATCATGTTTTTAGTCGCCAGCAATTACTCGATAAAGTGTGGGGTTACCAACACAGTGGTTACGAGCACACGGTTAATTCACATATAAACCGCTTACGTGCCAAGCTAGAAGAACACCAACAAGCGCCTATTATCGAAACCGTTTGGGGTGTTGGTTACAAACTAAACCCTAGCCAACTCAATTAAGACACCTATTATGAAATTATCTTTGTATCAAAAATTAGCTATATCGCTAGTTGTCATTTTTTGTTTTATTTGCGCCCTAGTTTACGGCTGGAGCAAGCAACTGGAACTCACCTCAAAACATCATGCTGAGCAAAATTTACATTTGGCGCTTGCCGAGCATTTAGTACAAGATAACCCATTAATAAAAGAAGGTGTTTACGACTATAAAGCGCTTGAAAACCTCTTTCATACCTTGATGTTATTAGGCCCGGCGTTTGAATTTTATTTTGTAGACGAAACCGGAAAAATTCTTACTTACTCAGCAAAGCCGGGTAAAGTTAAACGCACGCATATTAGTTTAACGCCTTTAAAAAGGCTGATTAACGACCCAAGCGCTGCACCTATTTATGGTGATAACCCTCGTAATAAAGAGCAACAAAAAATATTTTCAGCCGCGCCAGTATTTAATCAAGATAAGCTACAAGGTTATTTATATGTAATTATTGGTGGCGAGGCTTACGATACCTCACTAAGCACTGTAAAAAATAATGATAAGTTATGGCTAGCCGCTTTATGGCTTAGCTCTGCACTTGCATTTTTATTTATTGCGATGCTAATTTTACTACGCTTTTTTACCAACCCAATTCAGCGTTTAGCACGCGATGTTAGTAATATTGAAGCCGCTAACTACAGCCTTACCGACACCAAGCTAAGTAACTATTCAACGCAAAAAAGTAACGAAGTGCATAGCTTAGGACGAAGTATTCAAGCCATGCTAACGCGTATTAACGAGCAGTTTAAAGCACTTGAACAAGGCGATAAACAACGCAAAGAGTTACTGACTCACTTATCGCACGACCTACGCACACCACTTGCTTCACTGCAGGGGTTTTTAGAAGTATTAAATCAGTCGGGTGAACAACTAAGTAAACAAGAGCAGCAAGAATACTTACAGGTATCGCTTAATAATTGTGGGCAATTAAAGTTACTCATAGAGCAAATATTTGAGCTTGCTCACTTAGAAAATGGCGAAATAAGTATAAATAAAGAAACCTTTAATTTAGGCGAACTCATTTACGATTGCATGGCAAAATTTAGTTTAGCCGTTGATAAAAGAGGCATTAGTTTGTCGGTAGAACCTGCGATTTGTGATTTTCCTGTAGTTGCCGATATCGCTAAGCTAGAGCGAGTACTGAGCAATTTAATTGATAATGCAATTAGGCACACCCCTCGCGGCGGCAGCATTGCAGTACATGTAAAGCGCAGTGACGATAATCAACTATTTGTGCATGTATCAGACACAGGCGTAGGTATAAAAGAAGATGAGCTGAATGCTATTTTTGACCCGCACTACCAAGCAAGTAATTCTAATAAAGAAGGGCGCCAGCAAGGTGGTTTAGGATTGGCCATTTGCAGAGGGTTATTAAAACTAATGGATAGCGAAATTTACGTACAAAGTGAAATTGGTAAAGGCACTATGTTTAGCTTTAATTTGCCACAAAAAAAGGTGCTTTTTTAAAAAGCACCTTATTGAGTTAAATCTATTTAAATATAAATATTAACTACTTTTTAATACCCGCTAAATCAAGCATAAATGCATAGTTTAGCGCGGTATCTTCTAGGCGCTTAAAGCGACCCGATGCACCACCGTGCCCTGCTTCCATATCTATTTTAAACAGTAACTTATTGTCATCAGTTTTATAGTCACGCAGCTTAGCAACCCATTTTGCAGGTTCAAAGTATTGAACTTGCGAATCGTGCAAGCCAGTCGTTACTAACATATTAGGATATGCTTGCTTAGATACTTGGTCGTATGGCGAGTAAGATAGCATGTAATCGTAATACGCTTTTTCGTTCGGATTACCCCACTCACCGTATTCATTTGTTGTAAGTGGAATACTTGCATCAAGCATAGTGGTTACTACGTCAACAAATGGTACCGCAGCAACCATGCCTTTATAAAGCTCAGGTGCTTGGTTTGCTACTGCGCCCATTAATAAGCCACCAGCACTGCCACCTAACGCAAATATTTCATCTTTTGCGCCATACTTTTGAGAAACCAATGCTTTAGTTACATCAACAAAGTCATTAAACGTATTCTTTTTAGTGAGTAGCTTGCCGTCTTCGTACCAAGGACGACCTAGCATTTGCGAGCCACGTACATGGGCAATTGCAAATACAAAGCCACGGTCAAGTAAACTCAAACGCGTGCTTGAGAAAGTAGGGTCCATGGTTGCGCCATAAGAGCCGTAACCGTATTGCAGTAGCGGGTTAGTACCATCTTTTTTAAACGAGTCTTTACGGTAAACTAAGCTTACCGGTACTTTTATGCCATCACGTGCTGTTACAAAAATACGCTCTGAGGCGTAATTATCAGCATCAAAATCACCTAATACAGCTTGCTGTTTAAGTAGTTTTTTATCGCCAGTCGCTAAATCTACATCGTACGATGAGCTTGGTGTAGTCATGCTTGTGTAATAAACACGTAACGTGCTGCTATCTATATCGTTATTGCCATAAGTACCAATTGTATAAGCGCTATCGTTAAAGCTCAATGGCAACTCTTTACCTGTTTTTAAATGACGAGCAATCAACTTTGATTGGCCCATTTCACGCTCTTGGTAAACTAAGTAGTCATTAAATAAATCAATGCCTTCGAGCTTAATATCATCGCGCGCTGGGATCACACTTTGCCAATTTGCTTTGTCACCAGCTTTATCAATATCCACTTTCATCAGCTGAAAATTTACAGCATCTAAGTTAGTTACAATGTAGTAAGTATTCCCTAGTTTAGATATTTCATATTCAAGCCCTGCTTCGCGCTCAATTAAGCGTTTAGGCATTGCCTTAGCATCATCAGCACTTAGTACCGATACGCCTGATGCTGCTGTGCTGCTGTGCCAAATATAAATTTCTGACTCATCTTTGCTTTTACTCATACCCATGTAGTAACTGGTATCAGTTTCTTCGTAAATTAGCTCATCATCAGCTTGTGGTGTACCTAATGTATGACGATAAACCTGATAACCTAATAAAGTTTGTAAATCTTTTTTAATGTAATAAACCGTTTTATTATCGTTTGCCCAAACTATACCGCCGTTGGTGCCCTCAAGTGCATCTTCGAGTAATTTACCGGTTGTTAAATCTTTTATTTTTATACTATAAATACGACGGCTAACAGTATCTTCCCCATAAGCCATTAAATTGCCATTCGGGCTTACATTTAAGCCACTTACTGCATAATAATCATGGCCTTTCGCAAGCTCATTTACATCTAAAATAACTTGCTGATCGGTACCTGCAAAATCGCTGCTGCGTAAGTAAGTAGTGTACTCGTTATCGCCACGTGTTTGCGTTGAGTAAAAATAATCACCGTTTTTAACTGGGACTGAATCATCGTCTTTTTGGATACGCCCTTTTAGCTCTTCAAACAATTCACTTTGCAGCGTTTTGGTATGTGCAAGCATTGCATCTGTGTATGTATTTTCAGTTTCTAAATAGTTAATCACCTCTGGCGCTTTACGTTCGTCATCACGTAACCAATAGTAATTATCTACACGTGTGTCACCATGAATAGTCATCTCATGAGGCACTTTTTTAGCAACTGGGGCAATAGCTTGGGCTACTTGAACCGTTTTAACTTGTGTATTATTTTTTTTGGTTTCTTCAGGGGCTTGATTACAGCCACTTAAAATAGCTAGCGATAATGCAGCAAGTGCGAATGGAGTACGTTTCATCAGTCAAAGTCCTTGTTGGTTTTTATTTTTTATTAAGTAATTAAATATACCTAAAAATAACCTGTGTTGTGATTTACTTTGTGAAGCTATGTAAAGTAAATCAACGTAATTCCTCTTTTCTTAATAAGCCTACATCAGGTACTCTGTAGATATATAAGTCATTTTCAAGCTCAACTGATTAAGGGTAGGAATGAATAACGAAGTAATAAATATTTTAACTATGGCTAAAGTAATTCAAACAGCTGTTGCCCCGGTATTCTTGATCACGGGTATTGCCGCTACTTTAGGTGTTTTATCTAATCGTTTGGCACGAATTACCGATAGGGCACGTCAGTTAGAACGCAGATTAAAAGTAAGTACTGACGAGGACTTTAATAAATCACTCGCTACAGAGCTGCGCGCTCTTTTAAAGCGTTCTCGATGTATTCATATTGCTTTTAGTTTAAGTGTATTAAGCGCATTACTTGTATGCGCTGTGGTTATGTTGTTATTTTTATCGCACATTCAATCTATAAACTTAGGCGTGACTATTGCTTGTTGTTTTGTAGCAGCAATGGCATTACTCATATGTGCATTTATGTCGTTACTTGGTGAGGTATTCTTAGCAACTAGAAGCATGCGTCGCGGGATGATATTTGCAGATATTGATATAAACGATTAAGTTTTAGTTAAATCTATCGTATTCACTTGAATAAATACGATGTTAGATACAAGATACCGAATTAAGAATTACAATTTTCAACAGGGGCAAACATGAAATTAAAAAAAGTATTAGCAACAATAGCACTGGCAACGTGTGCATTTAGCGTATCGGCAAATTCTGCATTTAAAGAGCCAAGTGACGCGATTGAATACCGCCAAGCAGCGTTTTCAATGATCTCAGTACAAATTGGTGACATGGGCGCAATGCTAAAAGGTAAAGTACCTTTTGACGCAGAGCAATTTAAAAAGCGTGCTAACAACGCAGCTGCGCTTTCAAAAATGCCATGGGAAGCGTTTTACGAAGGAACAGATAAAGGCGACACAGCTGCACTTGCTGCTGTTTGGTCTGAAAACGATACTTTTATGAAAAAAGCAACTGCATTTCAACAATACGCGGATGAGTTAGCAGTAGCGGCTCAATCAGGCGATAAGGCCGTAATTGGTAAAGCTTTTGGTGCATGGGCTAAAGGCTGTAAAGATTGCCATAAGCAATTTAAAGATTAATTATTGTTGTTTTAATACTTAATGTAGTAACAACAAATGATAAAAAGCACTGAATGGTTAATCATTCAGTGCTTTTTTGTACCCGGCATTTAAGCCCGTATGTTATTTATTGAGCTAAACCTTCTGCGGGCGACGTTTAAATACAGTCCTAATCCCACCCAAAATGCGTGTAAACACCTTACCAATATCACTTAATATAATGTACAAGCATGGCACTAATATAAGTGTTATTAATGTTGCAAACATCACTGCAAAACCAAGCGCTACCGCCATAGGTATTACAAACTTAGCCTGCAGGCTTGTTTCAAACATAATGGGCAATACACCTGCAAATGTAGTAATTGAAGTAAGTAATATAGGTCTGAATCGAGCACAACCGGCATCTATTACAGCATTTTTAATACTAACACCTGTTTTACGGGCTTGATTCACATAATCGGTCATAACGAGTGAGTCGTTTATAACCACCCCTGCTGCTGCAATAATACCAAAGCCAGACATTAAAGTTATATCCAAACCAAACCAGTAATGCCCCCATATTGCTCCCGTTAAGCTAAATGGAATCACCGACATAACAATAAGTGGTTGCGCATAACTCTTAAGGGGTACGGCTAATAAAATATACACCAAAATCATACCGCCGAAGAAAAACATCTTCTGCTGATTAGCCTGATCTTGTTGCTCTTCAATGGCGCCACCTAGTTCTGACTTAACACTTGGATACTCTTCTTTAAGTTGTGGTAGTAGCTTTTCTTTAATTTGATCTACAACTTCGTTTGGCTCAATCACTTCTTCATCTATGTTTCCATAAACATACACAGTACGATAGCCCCCTTCCCGGCGGATATAACTAATGCCTGGTGTTTCAGTAAGTTCAACTACATCACCAAGCAGTACTTCACGGCCCTGCGGGGTAGTAACAACCGCATGCTTAAGTGACGAAAATGCCTCTCGAGTCAGTTTAGGGTAACGCACCATTACACGTACTTCCTCGCCTCGGCGAATAACACGTTGAGCCTCACCACCGTAAAAGCTTGCCCCAACTTGATTTGCAATAGAAGCTAAGTCTAAATCTAAATCGTAAGCGACCGGTTTTAGGCTCATTTGCACTTCTTTACTTGCAGGATCTATTGTTGAGCTAATATCAAACAAACCTTCTTGCTGTTGCAGCAACTCTATAAAACGACGTCCTGCATTATTTAATGTATCAATATCAGAGCCATATAATAAATAACCAAATTCGCCGTCACTGCTCCCTCCATTTACATCATCATAAATGGTTAATGATTTAACACCGGCAATATCGGGCATCGCCTCGCGCCAACGTCGTGATAATTCAAACGCGTTATAAGGCCTTATACTTTCATCAACAAGGGGAACAAGCACTTGTGCTTCAGTTCGCCCTTGGTTAAATACTAAAATATCTCTTATGAGTTTTTGACCATATTTGCGTTCGGTATCTTCATCAATCGCAATCACCATCGCTTCTATTTCACGAATAGCATTTATTGTTTGTATGTCTGATACATTGTCATTCATTTCTAGATTTATTTGCGGGTAGTCATGCGGGATCTTTGGCATAAACCCGGTACGAACTTGATTTGATGAGATTAAAGCAAAGGTTACGATTAATAGAGCAATAAATGAAAATAGCACTGACCAACGCCATTCAACACAACGTATAACAAAGCGTTTATATGGGCCATTTACAAAACCAAAAAATCGCGTATTAAACCGATCTCGCCAGCCCCCCTCTTTTATTGGTGAAAAATGAGTGTGAGCAATATGGGCAGGCAATATCAACTTTGATTCAATCAAACTAAATACCAAGCACAGCATTACCACCACAGCTATACCATAAAAGAAGGCACTTTCTGGGCCTGTAGATAACGTAAATGGAGCAAATACTGCAATGGTAGTTAGTACACCAAAAGTTGCAGGGGTTGCTACGCGTTTTGCGCCATTAACCACATTAACAACACCGCCGCCTTTTTTCTCTATTTCGGTGTAGGCACTTTCGCCTATGACAATGGCATCGTCCACCACAATCCCTAGCACCATAATAAAAGCAAAAAGTGATAAAATATTAATGGTTACACCAAACAGTGGCATCATCATCATTGCGCCCAAAAAGCACACTGGTAAACCAATCATTACCCATAATGCCAACTTAAAGCGTAAAAAGATTGATAGCATAATTGCAACCAAAACAGCACCCTGAATAAGGTTTGTAACCATCATGTCTAAGCGAGCATTTAAGTAGTACGTCATATCCATTAATGGCTCTAAGCGAACCCCCAGTGGTAGCTCTTTATTTTTTAATTCTATAAATGCTTTTACTGAATCAGCAACTGGGATAATACTTTGCTCTTCGGTCGCTTTCACCGATATATAAACCGCATTTTCACCATTGAATTTAAAGTAACGCTCACCTTCAGTGAACTGATCTTTAATCACGGCAATATCTTGCAGTAACACTTTAGCGCCATTAGCCCCTATTTTTACCGGTATTTGCCTAAATTCTTCACCAGAGTAAAACTGATTTTCGACGCGAACAGAAATAACACCTGCGTCTGTTTTTAGCTGCCCCGCCGAAAAGTTAGCTGAGTAACGACGCACTGCATTCATTACATCACTAAGGGTTAGGTTATATTGACGCAGCGTATCGGGTTCGATTTCAATTGCTATTTCATCAAGAGGAACATCGTTTACCACTAACGACACGTTAGATAGCTGTAGTAACTCATCCTCTATTTGGTTTGCTATAGGCTTAAGCTCAGTAAGCGGCAAGTCAGCAACGAGCGTCATACCTATAACATCTTGCCTAAACTCAACCTGACTTATGGTGACCGGTTCCATACCGGCAGGAAACGTTGCTATACCATCAACCCGTAACTTAACTTTATCGAGTATATCGGTCAGCTCTACATCAGTATTAATTTCAAGACTTGCTCTACCGCCATTTCTAAATGCCCTGTACACACCTTTTTTAATTTCGGTCACATCTTTTAGCGACTCTTCAATTTTTATAAGTATGCTTTCTTCTATTTCCTGAGGAGAGGCACCGGGGTAATTAGCCTCAATATTAATGTAGTTAATCTCTACATTAGGAAACATTTGGCGTTGGATATTTAGAAAGCTAATAATTCCCATCACCACAATAAAAATCATCATTAGGTTGGCAGCAACGGAGTTATTAGCGAAGTAAGCAATAATACCGGTTTGTTTTTCAGCGTTAGGCGCTGTATTTGGTAGTTCAGTGTTACTCATAACTCAGCCTACCTTTATAATTTTTCAGTGGAAGCATTTTCAAGTGCCTCTGTATTTTTAGTATTTTGAAGGCCCGCAATTTTTACAGCCATGCCTTTTTGCGGATATTCTGGCAAAGTAATCACCAACTTATCATCTGCTTGCAAACCATCACTGATGTAAAAGTACTCACCCTCTTCACGAATAACTGTGACTTTGCGCGGCTCAAGTTGCTGCTCTTCATTAACGATCCATACGGTTTTGTTATTAACTAACTCTTGCGGTAAGCGGTAAATATTATTGAGCATTGCACCTGCAAAATTTACCTGTACGTAGCTACCAAACTTAATGGCTGGTTGTATATTCTTAAGACCGTATGGGTCTTCTATACGCACTACTAAACTGCTCATACGCGTAGCGTTATCAACAATCCCTAGATCGCGGTCAATTACACCTTCACGGGTGAAGCTGTTTAGGCCTTTTTGAATAATCGTTGCGGTAATACCTTTAATACGCTCTGGCAAAAAAACGCTATCGAACCCTGCTATAGGAATAATCACTTCAGCGGTCTCAATATTATTGAGTTCAGCAACTTGCGAACCCATAGTGACAAATTGTCCAACACCTATATTTCGACTAATAACCAATGCGTCGTAAGGGGCTGTAACATCACAATTATCCAAATCACGTTGCGCGCGCTTTAATGCAGCTTGCGCCGACTTAACAGATGCTTGTGCACTGAGCACTTGAGGTTTACGTAAAAATAAATCTGTGCGCGCTTTACTTGAAAAGCGCTTGGCTTCGTCTTCGGCTACTTGAGCTTGAGCTTGTTCCTCTATTAAACCCGCTTGTGCGCGAGCAAGCTCGGCCTCTGCAACAAGTACTGCTGCTTCATAGTTGTCTTTTTCGATAGTGAATAAGGTTTCACCGCGAGCAACTATGCCACCGGCTACAAAATTAGGATGCCAACTTAACACCTCGCCCGACACCTGCGCCGAGAGCAGTGTATTTTCAAGAGGCTTTACTTCACCGTAGCTATTAATAATAACTTGATGATCGTTTGCAATCACTGGCTCAACTTGCACTGTTGGACGAGTATCAATTACTTCTTTTTTTTCTGGATCTTTTGCAATGGCATTGATTCCCATAAAGCCAACAACACCAACAATGAGCGCTACAAATGGAAAAACCCATCTAAGTGAATTTGTTTGCATATCCTATTATCCCCAAAATTCTATTAACGCCATAATACCAGAGCCATATGAAACATTAAGGTGACATTTGTAAGCAACTGTTACAAATGGATATAGGCCACTGCTATTTAGGGTTATAGAATATAACTTCACACGCAGTCCATCTCATTCGTTATATTTTGTTACAAACTTTTATTCATTAATATCAGTTTATTAGCGTTAAACACTTAAATTTCATCGCGAAGATGTGCGAAACTAAATTAATTTACGTACAGTCCAATTAAATTAACAAATATTAAAAGTCTCAAAATGAAATTAACGACCATCACCCTTGCGCTTAGCTTAGCGTTTGGCAGCCATGCATTTGCAGCCGATAAAAAAGACGAAAAAGAGTCAAAAACACTTAGCGAAATGATCAAAGGACAAACCGAATTTGCCGGTATATTTAGCCTTTATCAAGACGAAAAAACCGGTAAGCACCTTATGGTGATTAACGAATCCCAACTCAATACGCCGTTTGTGTATTTTGCGCACACTGTCGATGGCGTTACAGATGCAGGCCATTATCGTGGTTCGTACCGCGAAACTAAGTTAATTGAATTTAGAAAATACTTTGACCGTATCGATATTATTAGCAAAACACCTCGCTACAAATTTGACGAAAGCAGTGCAATTTCAAAAGCGAGTGATGCCAATATTAGTGAAGCGGTACTTGCGAGCATTAAAATAGAAAAAGAAGAAGACGGTAAAATAGCATTTAATGTAAATAAGTTATTTTTAAGCGAAGCACTTCACAAAGTATCACCTACGCCAAATCCAGCAGATAAAAACGCTAAAAAACGCTTTAAAGTAGGTAAACTAGACGATAAAAAATCACGAATTATTAAACAGCGTCCATATCCTAATAACTTAGACGTAGTTGTTGATTACGTATTTACTAACCCAAGCCCAACGGTACGTGGCTCAAATGCAGTAAGCGACCCGCGTAGCGTATCGGTAAAAGTTCAGCACTCGTTTGTCGCTCTACCTAGCAATAACTACGCACCACGTATGGATGATGCGCGCATTGGTTATTTTACAAATCAATTTGATCAAATGACATCTACCGATTGGGCACCTTATCAAGATGTTATAAAACGCTGGGACTTACAAAAGAAAGACCCAAGTGCAGCGCTTTCAGAGCCAGTAAAACCAATTACTTGGTGGATAGAAAACACCACACCCATTGAATGGCGCGATACTATTCGTGACGCTGTTTTAACGTGGAATACCTCTTTTGAAAAAGCCGGCTTTAAAAATGCCTTAGAGGTAAAAGTACAACCAGACGATGCAGACTGGGATGCGGGCGATATCAATTACAACGTACTGCGTTGGACTTCGTCACCTAAGCCTCCATTTGGCGGATACGGGCCAGCACTTGCTAACCCATTAACAGGCGAAATACTGGGCTCAGACATTATGCTTGAGTTTGTATTTATGAAAAACCGCTGGATTTACGACACGCTTTTCACACAAGGAACAATGAGCCACGGTGAAACAACAAATACCGGCGAGCTAAATTGCTCTCTTGGGCATGAGATTCAACAAAATCTAATGCTTGCCAAAGGCCTTGCTAGCGGCGACAAAATTGAAGATAAAGAAATGCTTCGCCAAGGTCTAACGCAATTGGTACTTCACGAAGTTGGCCATACTTTAGGTCTTAACCATAATATGAAATCATCAATTTTGTGGGATGAAAAAGAAGTATACGATAAAAACAAAACCCAAGGCATAGTAACCGGTTCTGTTATGGATTATGCACCCGCTAACATTGCCCCAATTGGTATGCAGCAAGGTGATATTTTTCAAACAAAACCTGGTCCTTACGATGATTGGGCAATTAACTATGGCTACAGCGTAGCGCTTGCAGATGAAGCTTCTGAGCAAGCTCGACTTGAAAAAATACTTGCTCGTTCAAGTGAACATGCCCTTGCCTTTGGTAACGATGCAGACGATATGCGCGCACCAGGTCGCCATATCGATCCACGTGTAATGATTGGTGATTTGTCGTCAAACCCTGCTGCCTATGGCGCAGATCGTATGGCACTAATTAATAAACTATTTACTGAGCTAAAAGATAAAGCAACGGTTAAAGGTGAGTCTTACCAACAGCTTGTTACCTCTGCTAATAGCTTATTTGGTCAGTACCGAGCTCAAGCAGGTGTGGTTTCTCGCCAGATTGGTGGCGTATACGTTGAGCGCGCTGTAGTGGGTGATACAAATGCAGATAAACCATTTACACCGGTATCGCTTGAGCGTCAAACACAAGCAATGGATATACTAGCCAAGTTTGTATTTGCGCCAGATGTACTACAAAATATGCAACCTCTTTATAGCTACTTACAGCTGCAACGTCGTGGCTTTAATCACTACGGCAAAAATGAAGACCCTAAAGCACACCAAATGATTTTAGGAATGCAAAAGTCTGTACTTGCACAGCTATTACACCCAGCGGTATTACTGCGTATTTCTGACACAGCTCTGTACGGTAACGAATATAGCCTAACTCAGTTTATGGAAGATTTAACCGCCAGCATTTTCGTGAAAAGCAAAGACGCAAACTCTATTAGTCACAACTTACAAATTGAGTATGTTAACCAGTTAATTGCAATTGCTGGTCTTGGCAAAGCAAGCAAATACGATAACTTGGCTAAAACAGCAGCGTTATATCAGCTAACTCAAATAGCCGATACCAGTGTTGCTTGGGGTGCAGATACAGCAACTAAAGCGCATAAGAAATATATTGATCGCTTAATTGCAAAAGCGCTAGAAGCATAAAATACCTCTACTAATTGAGTAAACCAAGGCCACGATTTACGTGGCCTTTTTTATAACTTAATTCACAGTTTAAATATAAATAGTGCCTTTTAAATACCTTACAGCATGCCCGGTCAAAGTGACGGTTGTATCATTCACTTTGCAAATTAAATGCCCGCCTCTGCTTGAAGCCTGATAAGCACTTAACGTAGTTTTACCAAATTGCTGCGCCCAGTAAGGTGCCAAGCCAGTATGAATTGAGCCCGTTACATAATCTTCGTCGCCACCGCTTGCAGGCCAAAAATAGCGAGATATAAAATCATATTCAGCACTTGGAGCTGTAGCCACTACATCTAGTGGATAAAGCGTTTTTAAAAGCTCGGAGTTAGTTTTTAATTCAAGTATTTGATCGGCATTTTCATAAATAGCAAAGTAAGCTTGGCGATTTTTAAGTACTTTACTCGGTTGTATAGACAAGCCATCAAGCAATTGCTGCGGTACATTTTGTACCTCAATCGGTGCTTGCTTAGGAAAGGTCATTGCAAAGCTGCCATCAGCGTTTCTATTAACGATTAGCTCGCCCACCGCATCAGCAACAAAGCGAATTTGCGATATGTTATGCTCTTCACATAAAACATAGGCAGCCGCAAGTGTGGCGTGACCACAAAAGTCGATTTCCATCAAAGGTGAAAACCAGCGAATAACAAAACTTCCATCGTCTTGCTGGTAGGTAAAAGCAGTTTCAGATACGTTATTCTCAGCGCCAATCTTTAGCATTAAATCGTCACTTAACCACGATTCTAGTGGGATCACTGCCGCATAGTTACCTTTAAATAACTCATTCGTAAATGCATCAATTTGATGAATAGTTAATTGCATTGTTTAAACTTTGTAATGATTAATAGCTTAAAACTGCCATACCTAAACTAAATTAGCACTTTTATTTTTGCTTTAAGCCATTACAGGTCGCATTCTATAATATTGCATACAACCAAATTGCACAGCATTGGTAAGCAATAGCATAATAAACATAAGTAAGTGCGCCGTGCTTGGAGCCGCTGTTGTAAGCTCAACAACTAAGCCGCAAATACCAGCAATAAACTGCAAGCTAAAGTAGCGCGCGCTTAAATTACTCACATTACCCGTACGCAATGTTTTATAAGTTTGCGGCATAACACGTACCGAACTCATCACAAGACCAACATACGTTAAAGCGCTTAATACCGTTGCAGTATCAAGGCTTGAATTTAAAAGCAGTGAAAAAGGCAGTAACGAAAAACCTAGCATAGTAACCAGCTGTACACGTTCTCGTTTAGCTGCATTGAAACGTGCAAAAAAATATAAAATAAGCCCGCTTAACGCACCGGTTACAATAAATGGTAACGCAATATAATAGCGCTCAAAGAAAATATTGTAGGTTATAAAATAAAGGCTTTGTGCTAATCCAAATGTCATCATTAATAGTGACAAACCAGAGACACTACGATTTTTTCGAATTTTGTTTAGTAATGGTAAAAAACTAAAAACCAAAATAAAAGAAGACAATATAGGCAAATAATGCGCCAAAGCAACCTCGCTCGTTATATAAATGTTAATTAAAAACAGAAATAAAAACATTTAATAAACATCTGTTTTTAAAAGGCTTTTACTATGAGCGCGGCATTGTAGAGCCGCGTAAATTTAACTCAACTAAATAAGATATTCTTATTTTAGGTACTGGAAAGCTAGGTATACAAAAACCGTAGAATTAAGTTCACGGTTTACCTATTTAATAGAAAACCTACTCACAAGCTATTAAATGAAAATGATAGTTGTTATCATGCGCAAGTCATTAACTGCAATATATAAAACTATCTATGAGAAAAACTCTTTTTAAAATTCACAGTTGGATCGCTCTTATAGCTCTCATTCCCTTGATTGTTATTAGTATTACAGGGAGCGTATTAGTTTTTAAAAGTGAAATAGATGGCTTACTTATGCCAAGCAGTCACTATGTTGTAAAAGCACTGCCAGAGCGCATGCCAATCGACAAATTAATCGCAAAAACAGAGCTTGCTTACCCTGAGTATGTAGTAGGTAGTTGGGAGATATTTAACGATGATACTGCTGATCGGGTTTACTTAGTTAAACGCGGGACAGAGCAATGGTATAAGTTTCATTTAAACCAGTATACGGGTGACATTTTGTCAGAGCCTGTTGGTACCAGCCATTATTTTACTGATTGGTTTTTAGAGCTGCATTACACCTTTTTACTTAACGACTTTAAAAACCTGCCAGGTCAAACAGGCACAGTACTTGGCTTCTTTTTTGCTCTGTTTTTATTGGTATTAGGTATTACAGGACTTATTATTTATCGTAAATTTTGGCAGCGCCTATTTAGTGTGCGCTGGCGTGCAACACTGCAAATTGTACTTAGCGACATTCATAAAATGACGGGGGTGATAGGGTCGCCCATCATTATTATTTTAGCTATCACAGGTGGCTACTTTAACTGGGCGGTGTGGTATCACGAAGTTATTGAACACGCTGAGGAAGAGCACTTTGTACTAACCAAAAACTTGCACAGTAGCGATATTTCGTTTCAACACATACTCGATGACAGTAAAAAGCAAATACCCACTTTTAATGGTACGTTTTTAGTTATGCCACTCGAGCCTGACGAAAATATCACCTTATTCGGCGAAGTCGATACAAATAACCCACTTGCGAGCGAATATGCCAATACGGTTAGCTACGATAAGCAAACAGGCGAACATTTAACTAACTGGGATATTCGCGAAGTTGGCGTTGGCTGGCAAGTAATTGATAGCTTTAGAAAACTTCATTTTGGCTACTTTGCAGGGCTAATAAGTAAAATACTGTGGTGCGTAATTGGTTTGAGCCCAGTGTGGCTAGCAGGTACTGGTTTTTACTTGTGGTTTACCCGCCGTAAACGTAAAAAACAATCACAAAAAAATCGCTCAAGTAAACGCAGTACAGCAAGTGCTTGATTAAAAACCCACCACATTGTAATGTAAAATTTAACAATGGAGTGGGTTTATGATGTTTTATAAAATAGCAGTCTGTATTACTTTTTTATATAGTTGGATGTAACACAACCAAGGTTCACCAAGTAGAACAACAAATAGAGCTTGAACAACTATTAAACCATTCTTTGTTTAATAAACTCGACACTCCTTCTGAGTACAGTATTTTCGAGCTGCCAAATGCTGAAAAAGAAAAATTTTTAGCCTATGCCGAAAAACAAAAACAGTCTGAAATCCGTCATGACCGTATTATTTACAACTACCTCGAAAGCAACTTAGCTAACTTTAAATACCACGGCGATACACTTACTTCAGCCCAAGCCTTAAAACTTTCGCAAGGCAACTGCATTAGCTTAGCTGTTTTAACACAAAGCTATGCACAAGCTCTCGGATTAGAAACGAGCTTTCAAGAAGTAACAAGTCAGCCTGTATACGCAAAAGAAAATAATGTTGTTTATGTAGCAAGCCACTTTAGAACAAGAGTATACGCCCCAAAAGTAGATAAAAAGGATGATAATATTGTTGAATTTTTCAGAGCGGGCACCTTAATCGACTACTTTCCTACCCGTCGCAGCTTTTATTCAAGTAGTGCAGATTATAACGATTTAGTTTCTAAGTTTTACAGTAATTTAGCTGCAACAGCGCTAGCAGACAAACAGCTGGATATTGCTTACTCACTTATTCTACAAGCAAACAAATACACTCCCAATGATCCTAAATTATTTAATATAGCGGGCATTTTGCATCGTCGGGCTGGTGATTTACAAAGCGCTAAAAACATCTATCAAACAGCACTTAGTAATAATGAAATAAGTATTAATTTAATCAGCAACTATCAGCTTTTAGCTAAAAAATTAGGCGACAAAGAGCTTGTCAAAGAGCTCACTTCACAATTAGTTAATAAAGAAAAAGACCCATACGAATTACTAGTAATCGCTAAAAACAACTTACAAGCTGGCCACGCTCATCAGGCTAAAGCACACCTTGAGCAAGCTATTACTAAAGCGCCTTACATTGCTGAGTTATACTTGGAACTCGCAAAAGTTCGCTATCAACAAGGTAATATTAAACAAACACAAACCTTACTTGAGAAAGCTATCGAACTAGAACGTGATAACCAAAAAATCGATGTATATCAAGCTAAGTTACTATCCTTGCAGATGGATAAGTAACTTAGTCAATTGATATTTATAGCGAATAATAAAAGCTCAGCCACGCTCGCATTTCATCCTCAAAACTGTCGCCTTCTACTCGCGACAGTCCCATATTAAACGTTAAATCGTTTACACCAGCAGGTCCCATTCCAAAACTAAAGTCACCTTGGTACTTTAAGCCGTAGCTTTGTGCGTATACGGTGTCGTCGAGTTGATGTTGCTTGTAATAAAGCCACGGCATACCTTCTTTTAGGCTAAACCCACCACCATAACCTTGATAACGCTTTGCAGCTGCGCTGTAAAAAGGCAGCTCCGATGAAAGTACATAATCACTACTTTGTTGCTGATTAATAAGATTTGAGCTAAAGCCACCTAATGCAAGGCTGCTGTCATCACGTTGCTTTTGATCAAAGTTTGCATAAAGAGGAATACCAAACGCTTTACCAAAAATTTTGGCGGCTAAATCGTAACCTTGCCAATTGCTACTTTTACTACTGCCATCGTACCAACTTGCATAAATACTTTGGCCTATTACAAAGTCTTGACGATCATATTGCCAATTTTGGGCAACGCCTAAACGCGTCCAATTTTTATGGCGTTGTTTATAATCAGTGTAATTGTAGGCAATCTCTGGCGTTAAACTTAGCTGCCCAAATTTAACTGGGTAACTTACTGCAGCAAAACCACCACGGGCATCTATGTCGGTATTTAAACTTGCTTGGTACTGGCGCGATGTATTTAAATCATAGTCAAACAGTGCAAGTTTTAGTTTTACATCAAGCGCATTATATTTTGCCTGCACATAACCACCGTGCAGTGCTCCATCGTGTAAATCAGTGCTATATCCCGCTTGCAAGTCGAGCTGTTTTAATAAGTCGCTACTTTTAATACTTACATCTAACAAACTGGTAGAAGCCGAATAATACTGCGTCCCTAGTGCAAAAGTAGCGTGCTGGTCAAGTACGTTGTAATTTGTTTGCTGCGTTGTTTGGTGCGTATATATTTTAGCTTTTGGAAGCGTATGTTCGTTTACAATGAGCAGCGGTGCTTTTTTATTAGCCGAAAGTTCAGTAACTACACTGCTGTTTATAGCTTTTGGCAGTGTTTTTACATTTGGCCCATCTGCGGTTATCGAAAAATAGAGTAACGAGCCATCAGCCATTTCAATCGGGTGGGCAACGGCTTCCTGCCCCTGAGTTAACTTGCTGAGTGTTTTACTCTCTATGTTGTAGTTATAAATATCAGTAGCGCTATTTAAACCTGCAACAAAGTAAAGTGACTCGCCATTATGGCTAAAGCTAGGCTGACTTAAATATTGATACCCGTTTGGCATAGATACTAATTGCTGCTTATTACTACCCACATCTTGTATATACAATTGCCAGTTTTCATTTAATGACGTTGATAAATAAGCTAATTTAGTTTCATCAGGACTGAGTATTGGGTAATCGTAAGTTGTCTCAAGGCTTTTTGTAAATAATGGTGTGATGGTTTGCGTATTGAGATCAACCTTTACTAATTCAGAGTAGCCATCTCTTATTTGCTCGCCATACAAGGTTTCGCCGTTACTGGTTACGCTAAATCGTCGTATACCAGCAAGTTCGGTAAGTTGTGTAATATTTCCAGTGTCAGTGTTATAGCTAAATATGTCAGACACTTTGTTATAAATACCCGACTCTTCATTGCTGTACGCATTGAAATATAAAGTTGTGCTATTTACCCATTGCGGGTTTGCAATACCGGCTCGGTTAATTTGATTAAGCACTTGTTTTTGTTCGCGCTTAAACACACTTGGCGCTGTATCGGGAATATCTTGTGCATCGTTTTCGAGTAGCTCTTTTTGCGCTTTAGTAAACTCTTCTTGCGCTTTAATGTTGTCATCCGTGCTATAAATTATAAGCTTGGTATTACTCTCTTTATCTCGCTCAACAATCGCAATTTTACTACCATCTTTTGAAAGTACTGGGTTACTTGCATATAAGTTAAGCTCAAGCCAAAGTTCACTATTAAGTAACGGCTCCCCTTGCTCTATTTGCATTGCTTTATAGGTATATTCAGCTATAAATCGGCGATATAGCTTGGCTGCACTTTGCCCAAACACACCGCTAAATGCCTCATCAAAGTCACGCGTTTTTACGCCTTGCATTCGCGTCCAAACACTATCGAGTGTTTGTTCTGAATAGTTTTTCTCTAACCAATTTAAAAAGCGACTACCCATTAAATACGCCATTGAGCCGCCCATAAAGCCCTGCTCGCCATTTAACTGCCCATAGGTTGGCAGTGCGCCCTGTTGAGCAAATTCTCGCAGTATTGACTCTGAGTAGTTATCAAACAAACGCCCACGACCTGTCATTTTAGACTCAATCAATGTGGCATAACCTTCGGCTACCCAGCGCGGCGTATCACTGTAGGTTAAGTCGTATAAATCCCATATGCCACGTACTTTTTGCTGCCAGTGATTGCGTGTAGGCTGTGCTAAATGCACTAAGTGAATATATTCATGCAGTACAAGTAACTGCTGCCAGCCAGCGCTGTTTGATATAACGGTGTCGGATTGTGGTGGGGTTGTAAAAAGTGCCATTACAGGATTATTTGAGGTAGGTAGCGCAAAGCCATTTGCTGCATTTAGGGGATCAAACACCACTACATCAACTGTTTTATCAAGTGCTCGGTTTTGCTGCTCAAGCACTTTGGTGCGTACTATTTCAAGCTCTGCTGCAGTTGATTTAGCAAAATCAGCATGCTCAACACTGTAGTGAATGTTGAAATGTTCGGTATGAATAGTTTGCCAATCGGCTGCAAAGATCGGTGCTGCTAGTAATAAAGCTGATGCGATAAGTGTTTTTTTCATGAGCGTCCCTAAAATAATTCCTTAATACCATCTAGGGTATTATTAAATGTCTTTCATGGGCAGTAAGAAAGTGTAATAAAACATGTGAAAATGGGTATTTACACATGTTTTATTAGGGTAATTTACATCCAGCTGCGAGTATCTGACTCAATCTGCTTAATTGTAAAATCAATAATAAAGTCAGCATCTTGCTGCTTTATATAGGGCATAAACGCAAAGCCTGAAGCAAGTTGTATATACAGGCTTTTTAAGCCTGACTTTCTCATTAAGTACGTACTTATACTGCGCGCACTTTGCGCTTTATAAAGTTCAAAAACACGGTAATGAACGCCAACCATACCTTTGCGTACAACCATGTAAAATCGGCCATTATCCTCATGCATGTAATAACCATAACGCTGATACGACAAAGTCACCAAGCCAGAAAACACCACCAAAACACCAAGGCTTATCAAAGTATTAATATCAGCAATAAAACAAATGCCAAACACTAATACACTGGGTAACAGTGAATAAAAGCCTAAATTTTTATACAAAAGCGCTCGCTCTGCGCGCTTAAAAGCGAGTTTTTTACTATTAAACCACGGGTAAATCCATTGGCATACACTATCAACTTGTTCGCTATTTAATACAGGTAATACTAACGTTTGTTTATTTTTTTTAGCCGCCACACCGGCTGCTATTCCGCCGCTACTTGCTTGTAAACACTCAACGGTAAATCGCTTTAGTAATCGCCCCATTAGGTTTTGTTTAATAACAATAGATTGCACTTTATCCATGCTCATCGAAAGCTGATGGCGCTCTAACAAGCCAGCAATACGTTTAAACTTTTGACCTTTAAAATAAAGCTCAAAATTATAAAAGCGAATAAGCGACATAGTCACCGATAGCATTACAGCCACCACAACTAACAAACCAATTAAGGTGATCATCGCAAAGGTAGCAGCGCTGGCCAGCATACCAAGCTCTTGTTGATAAAAGCCTTCTACTTTCGCAATAATTTGCTTCTCTAAAAAATCAACAATTAGGTTTATAAAAGGGGCCAAAGCAGCCATTGCAAAAATGGCCATATTCGACATTAAACCAAATTTGGCTATTTCTTTATTGCTAATGCTTAGGCTGTTTTCGATAGTGTCTGTTTCGCTTTGTTCAGTATTTGGTGCTTCTTGCTGTTGCTGCGCTTTAAAATCAAATATTTGTTTCCGCATTTGCTGTGCATAATTTTTAGTGACACCAGGTAAAACAACTTCTTGCGACACACTACCAGCTGCATCAAAAATACAATTAACTAAGTTTACGGGGGTAAAATAAAACGGCTCGGCAATATTAACGTTTTGCACACGGCCAAATTTAAGCGTAAGTCGCTCTTTTTTAAATACACCTTTGTTAAGCAATATTTCGTTGTCGCTACTAATACTAAACTTAAAATTTAAATAATATAAAAATGAGTAAACAAGTAGCAAAATTAGTGCAATACCGCCTGCAACCTGCGCCCAAAACAATTTATTTTCTACTTGAGTAACAAATACGACTAGCATGGGCAGTAAGTTTAAAAGGCCATCTTTTACAAAGCGCACACTAAAGTGCACAACAAAATATAAAAGTGCCCAGGGCGATACTTTTTGCCAGTAAATAGGGCTGGCTTTATCTTCGATAGTTGTATTACTCATCTACTAAAGCTGCCTGAGTAGTTGCGTCGTCTTGGCGGTAGTTTTGTACAAATTGGCGCATGTTTTTACAATCATCATGGGTTAGCCCGCTAATTTGTAAATCCGCACTTACACCGCCAGCGCTAAATAATTTAATGCTCGCAAGACTAAGTTTTCGCTCTATTGGCCCTTGGTGTATTTCCATATGCTGTACACGCGCTAAAGGTAATACCGTCACTTGTTGCCAAATAACGCCTTTTTTAAAAGCAATGTCATGATTTCGCACTGCAAAACCTCGCAACCTCACACTTATTATGTTGTACGCCATAGATACGGCTACCAAAATTGGCATACCAATTAGCAAATACGTTTGTGCATTATTAGCAAAGGCTTCATTAAAATAACAAACAGCAATAAGCGCTCCAATTAGCGGTACATAAAACAGAAGCGAGCTAAGTTGTGTATGTAATAAGGCTTTATCAGCCAATGGCTTAAAGCTAATATCACTATGCTTTGGCAAATCCATTATTTGTTGATTGTTAAACACTATTTGTCCCTATTTCTGCTTTTAATTATGACTAGCTTACCAACTAATGGTGGTTATTAATGTGTGGCTTTGTTTTGGCTCAAGCGTTACTTTATCTGTCAGTACATTAGCGGCCTCTAGACACAGCATTGTTTTATATTCATCATCAGCAAAGTTAGATAAGCGTTTTGACTTTTCTATCCATGGGTTCCACAGCACACACGAACTTGAGTTTTCGCGGCTCACATTAATAACACCTTCTGGCGTATTAATGCTTTGCATTGTACTTGCTTGTGTATAAACCATGTCGGTTTCGCGATTAAAGCTTACAACATCATTTTGTACAAATGGCCCTTCACTAAACTCAATATATTGCGCGCCTTGCAAACCATCTACATGGGTGTTTGTAATATCTGAGGTAGGAAAATAGGTATGCAGTGCTTGAGTAAAGCTAAATGGCACACTACCTAAGTTAGTGGTCGTTAAGCGAACCTGTAATTTATCACTTAATACAAACTCAACTTTTAATGCGCACTGATGCGGCCAATACGTTGTATTAACAAGTTTCATGGGGAGCTTTAAACTAACTGTAATTTGCTCATCAGATTCGTGTACTTCATCGGCTTGCCATACGCTTGTGCGCGCAAAACCGTGGGCAGGCCACCCATCATTAGCGTGTGTACCAAACCACGGCCAACAAATAGGAATACCGCCTCGAATACTCGCCCCTTCTTGATAGGTTTCCTCTTGTGAAACCCAAATAAGTGGCTTGTTATTTTTAGGGATAAACTCGGTAATTTGCCCACCTTGCAAAAATATTTTTGCGTCGCACTTTTCACTAGCTACTTTAATAAACTCAAGTCCGGATTCGCTTTGCTCAATGCTAACTGATGGCGATAATTTCATACCTTCCCCTATAATACTGATACTAAAGATTTTTAATGTTTACATCTAAACAATAATGCATGCTTAAAGTATACGCTATTGATATTAAATATTGATTGCTGAATTTGTTCATTGCCGATTAATACATATACAGTAAACTCACAAACAATTACTTTGTACTAACAGCTGTAAATGAATAATACTAAAGTCTATACAATAAGACTTGCCAATTATTCACAACATACGTACTGTGCGCAACTTAATGCACACAAGGTGCTAAGAAAATTTACCAATATTTAAACAATATAATTTTACATTAGTTACTGCTCTAACTATTAAAAACCAATAAAAGCGGGCTAAAGTACAATATATTATTTGTATTCAATTTATTTGATGTGTAACATTTCGCGATTACGGCAAACTACCGCCCCATCGACGAGATAAGCAAATGCAAAAATATGACGAGTTATTGGTTTCTTTACGTAAAGTTATCCGCGCGATTGACTTACATTCTAAGCAGCTAAATAAAACTTCGGGTTTAACTGGCCCACAATTGCTTATAATGCAAGAAGTGCAAAAAACCGATGGAATAACGGCGAGCCGTATTGCTCAAAATGTAAATTTAAGCCCAGCAACGGTCACCAATATTCTCGACAGAATAGAAAGCAGAAACTTAGTAACACGCGTACGCAGTCAAATGGATAAACGCAGAGTGAGCTTATACCTCACCGATAAAGGAAAAGAGTTACTTGATAAAGCACCTCAGCCATTGCAAGAACACTTTATTGAAAAGTTTTCTGCACTTGCTGAATGGGAACAGAGCCTTTTACTCTCATCAATGCAGCGTGTAGCCGCAATGATGGATGCAGATAAATTAGATGCATCGCCCCTTCTAGAAGTTGGTGCGCTTACTCAAGCTCCTAAAGAATAAATAATAAAAAAAATACATAGTTTTTGTACTTACCCTAAACGTAAGGCGTTTTTTTACGTCTTGAATTTTTTATTTTTTAATCAAAATCTGAGCGGCAATTATGACTAAACTCTCAAAATTAACACTAGCACTAGTTCTAGGTGGTGTTACAAGTACTTCTTATGCGTCTGATGATCTAGACACGTTACAAAGCCAACTTAAGCAGTTAAAGCAACAAATGCAACTGCTTGAAAATAAGTTAGCTGATGAAAAAACAAAACAGCAAAAAATTAATGAGCTACACAAGCAAGAAGTTGCAAAAATTAGTAAAAAAGCTGATAACAAAGAAGTTGTTGTTGCTGCCGCCGAATCTGAGAAAAAAGACGAAGGCGTTAAAATTGGTGGCGCAGTGCGTTTTAATTACAGCACTAATTCATACGATGAAGACACTCAAGATCGTAGCGGCGACTTAGACTTTGAAGTATTTCGCATTAACTTATCTGGCGAAATAAACGATATTTCTGTTAATGGTGATTTTCGCTTTTACGATTACATGACCATTGTTAAGTATGCATACTTAGGTTACGAATTTACTGATGGCTGGGAAGCACAAGCTGGTATTGCACCTGTCCCTTTTGGTAATGGCCCATACAACTCACACAGCTACTTTTTTAGCACTAACTACTATGTTGGCCTAGAAGACGACTTTGACTTGGGTGTAACAGTAAACCGTAAACTAAAAGATAACTGGAAACTAGACCTAGGCTTTTTCAAAAATGATGAAGTAGGCGGCGTTGATGGCAGCTCTGAAGTTAACGAGCGTTACTCTTTTGATATAGTTGGTAGCCGTGCAACAACCGAAGGCACATACGATGCACCTGGCTCTCGCCTTGGTGAATACAACACATTTGCAGCTCGTACAGTGTACCAAATTGAGCATGGCGAAAACGCTAAAACCGATGTGGGTGTATCACTATTAAGCGGTGGCTTACATGATGGTAACGACCGTGCAGGTAACTACGGCGCATGGGCGTTCCACGTAAACAGCCAAATAAATAACTGGAATATTCAATTTCAGCACGGTGAGTACGACTACGACCTAGACGACAACAGCAACCGCTTTGTTGTAGGTGCGTTTGACTACTACGACACCGTATCAAGCGAAGCTACCATGACTAACTTTAACGTAGCTTACGACCTATCGGTTGATTTAGGCCCTATAACAGGCGTACAGTTTTACAACGATTACGGGATCATTTATGACAAATCTGACGACAGTGCAGATACATGGATGAACGTAACAGGTATGAGCGTATCAGCAGGCCCGTTATTTACGTACTTTGACTTTATTCAAGCACGTAACCAGCCATTTATTGGCGGAACAATTATTGGTGATGGCGATACAGAGCGTCGCTTTAACATCAACGTAGGTTACTACTTCTAGATAAGTAAAACCTATTTTATAAATTTAAAAGGGCAAACTTAGTTTGCCCTTTTTTATGTTTTTACACTTCGATTTTATAACTATTTGGCCTACAATCGAAAGTATCAGCCATTACTAAAAAGAGCCTAAGTGAATATAAAAGCAGTGTTTATTTGTTATAAAAACTTATGGTTTAAAGCACTTGGCTTAATACTTGTAGCCTTGGGTATTATTGGCATTGTGCTGCCGGTCATGCCTACCACTATATTTTTTATTTTAGCGCTCACCTGCTTTACTCGCTCATCACCCGCGCTTGAACAATGGCTGTTAAACCACCCTCGTTACGGTGTAACTTTGCAGCAATGGCAAGCCCATAAAGTAGTGCCTGTAAAAGCCAAATGCTACGCCGCCATTGGCATGTTAATTGGATTTACATTTTTACTGTATTCAACCGCCCCTATTTGGGTTATTTATCTCGTTGCAGTAATAGAAGTATTGGTAATGATTTACCTTATTTTAAGACCTTCCAGCCCTCCTAAGCGTTAAATATTCATTTTTTACCTGCTTACCGCCTTTGTTTTAAAGTTTTTATGTAAAGATAAGTAAGTAAATTTGTAATAGCTAATGCAAATCATTATCATGCTGTAAATTTAATTTATTTACTGTTTTTATGTCGTTTATTAACAAGCGGGCTTTGTATAGCACAAGCCGTGCTCTACATATTTATATTTCTACAGCTTTGTTTTTTTTGCTTATCTTATTTTGCGTTAGCGGCATTGTGCTCAACCATATTGATTGGCTTAAAAACGATAAAAATAATGGCCAAGTAACGGCGGTAATTCCAACAGAGCTAGTTACCAAAGCGAATGAGCAGCTAAATACGCTGCCAACGCTTTACCCTGAAATAGAAGCTTACCTAGCCGAGCAATATGCACTTACAAAAGTAAAAAGCATTGAGTGGGAAAAAGAAGACGCGCTTGTCATGCTCGACTACCCACTGCCTGCTGGGTTTGCCTACGCAGAGCTTGATTTTACAACTGGCGAGCTAAATCTTGATTACCAAACAGGTGGCTTTTTAAGCCTTATTGGCGACTTACATAAAGGCCGCCACAGCGGTGAAGTATGGAGTTGGGTAATTGATATATCTGCCGTACTAATGATTTTATTTGCCATCACCGGCATGATTATTTTGTTTCAAAATAGAAAAAAACGCTTAGCAGGAATATGGATAACCGTACTCGGAGTGGTAACTCCACTGGTTATTTATTTATGTTGGGTTCCACAAATAAAAGGAGTGTCTTAATGGTTAAATTTAAATTATTTATAAGCGCCGCATTACTGCTCGTAGCTGCGTTTTTTCAAACAACGGCGCATGCAAAAACACCACAGCTAGAGGTTGAATTAACACTTCCTGACTTAGAAGTACAACCGTATCACCGCCCATACGTTGCAGTTTGGCTTGAAACACCAGAGCGCAAACACGTTACAACGCTTGCACTTTGGGTGCAAAAAGCAGAATGGTTTAAAGACTTACGCCAATGGTGGCGTAAAGCCGGTAAAAGCGATGCCAACTTTGACGGCATTAGCGGCGCAACAAAACGCGCAGGTACTTACACCATAAATTGGCAAGGTAATGATTTAGACGGTAACCCAGTAAAACCAGGTAAATACTTACTAAATATTGAAGTTGTACGCGAAGAAGGCGGCAGAGACTACACCCGCGTTGAGCTTGATTTAACTAAATCAGGCAAACTAACAATTGATGGTAAAAACGAGTTTTCTAAAAGCTTCGTCACTGTAAGCACTAAGTAGCTGCTACTTAATCATTTGAATTTAAGGAAATACAATGAAAATTAATTTATTAAAAACGGCATTAATCGGCGCATTGAGCTTATCTGCTTTAGTGTCAACTTCAGCAAGTGCACACGGACGTTGGTTACTACCTTCGCATACCTCTTTATCAGGCGATAAAGCGCATTACGTAATGATTGACGCTAGTATCTCTAACGAAATGTTTGCACCAGACAAAGCCTTTAAACCTAAAGAAAAAGGCGCCGAGTACGACGACACATTATTAATGGCACTTGCGCCTAATGGTGAGCCAGTAAGCGACACCATTCGTGCTTATTACTTAAAGCGTAAAAGCTCAGCTGCGGTAAGCTTAACAGAGCAAGGCACTTACCACATTGCAATGACCCAAAAGCCAATGTACATGACCTTCTATAAAAACGAAGAAGGTAAGCGCCAGCGCGTATTTGGTAAAAAAACAGAAGCCGAGTTACCTAGCAATGCAAAAGATGTAACGACAACGAAGGTTGTTTCAACAGTAGATACATTTGTAAGCCGAAATGGCACCTCAAAACCTGCACAGCTAGGTTTAGGCTTAGAGCTTAGCGGTCCAACGCATCCAAACGATTTATTTGTAGGCGAACAAGCACGTTTTCAGTTACTACAAGATGGTAAATCTGCTGGTGAAGGCGTTGAAGTAAGTATTTTAAAAGGCGACACACGCTACCGTAACGAGCGTGGCGAAGTAAAAGTAACGACCGATAAAGACGGTATGTTTACAATTACGTGGAAAGAGCCAGGCCTATACCTAATCGAAACCTCTAACAAGGTTACCGTAAATGAAGAAGGCGTAGATGCAGGACGTTATGCATTATTTACAACGCTTGAAGTTGCCCCTGAATAATTTAAATTACTAAATTTAAAAAATTGAAAGGCCAAGCATTTGCTTGGCCTTTTTACGTCTTACTAACTTTTATCTAAAATTCCCTTGAATTCGCAACCATTCGACACAAGATTGCAACTACAACGATCCAAACGCCTATATCACGCGTAGACAGTGACCTTACTTGTTAACAACTTAGAATATCTTAGATAGTTTTTATCTTTGCACTAGGGTAGTCGCTTCTATATGATGCGCTCCTTTTTAAAATCAATAGTCAGCAGCCCTCAAGGGAATCAACATCATGTTAAAGCCATTATCAGCCAAAAAAGTAGCACTTAGCCTGGCCGTTTCTTCTGCACTTAGTGCACCCTATTCTTCTGTATTTGCTGCAGAACAAGATGTTCAAGCCGAAAAAAGCATTGAAGTGATTTCAGTAACAGGTACTCGCCGTAGCTTACGCAGTATTGCCGAAAGCTCAGTACCTGTAGATATTATTACCAGCGGTGATATGCAAAGTACGGGTCAGCTAGAAATAAGCCAAATACTAGCAAACCAAGTACCTAGCTTTAACTACCCAAGTGCCACTATGGGTGATGGTACTGACCATGCAAAACCAGCTGTTTTACGTGGATTAGCACCCGATCACACATTAGTACTTATAAACGGTAAGCGCCGCCATGCCGGTGCGCTATTAAACTTAGCAGGTGTTGTTGGTCGAGGCTCTACCGCTGTTGATTTGAACATGATCCCAACCTCTGCAATTAAACGTGTTGAAGTACTTCGTGATGGCGCAGCCGCACAGTACGGTTCTGATGCAATTGCTGGGGTAATTAACATTGTACTTAAAGATGCCTCAGAAGGCGGCAGCGTTAGCGTAACGTACGGTAAATACGATACTCAAATGGCTGGCGTACCTCAGCTAGAAAGCACCTACGCAGATGCAAACGGCGACTTAGCCTTTAATACCGGTGGCGACAGAGAAGTAAACGACGGTGCAACACGCACTGTTAGCGCAAACTCTGGTTTTGCGTTATCTGATAACGGCTTTGTAAACGTATCAATTGAATACCGCGATAACGACTCAACGCAACGCTCAGGCTTTGACCCACGCGAACAATACAGCCGTCTTGATGATGGCAGCCTAGACCCACGCGAATTTACTATCGATCGTTACAACCACCGTTTTGGTAAAGCAGACCTTGAAGATTACGCGTTGTTTTACAACATGGGTTACGACTTTGATAACGGCTTAAACCTTTATTCATTTGGTAGCTACTCAAAGCGTGAAGGTAATTCAGGTGGTTTTTACCGCCGTGCAAAAGACAGCCGTAACGTTTTAGAAGTGTACCCAGATGGATTTTTGCCGCAGATTGAAACAGACGTACAAGACTACTCATTTGCACTGGGCTTAAAAGGCGAAACTAACGACTGGACATGGGATGTAAGTACCAACTACGGCCGTAACGACTTTGGCTTCGGTGTTGTAAATAGTATAAACACATCACTAGGTGCCGACAGCCCAACCGAATTTGACAACGGTGCATTGGTTTACGATCAGTTTTTAGTAAACGCAACAGCCAATACCACACTCGATTTAGGCTTACCTGATGACGTATTTTTTACCGTAGGTACTGAATACCGCCACGAAAGCTACAAAATAGAAGAAGGCGAAGAAGCGTCTTACATCACCGCACTTGATAGCGACGGTCACCCAATTGCAGCCGGTGGCGCGCAAGTACTTGCTGGTTTTGGACCAGAAAGTGCGACTGACGAAAGCCGTCATAACATCGCTTTATTTGTTGAGTTTGATACCTACTTAACAGAAAAATGGAACGTCGTTTTAGCGGGTCGTTATGAAGATTACAGCGACTTTGGCGACACATTTACCTCTAAACTTGCCTCGCGTTACAGCATTACTGAAAACCTATCGCTGCGCGGTGCAATTAGCACCGGTTTCCGTGCGCCATCTTTAGCGCAAAGCTCGTACCGCCAAATATCAACAGTACTTGAAAACAACCAACCATTTGAAGTTGGTTTATTCCCAACCGATTCAGCCGCAGCGCAAGCACTCGGTGCTCAGCCGTTAGATGCTGAAGAGTCAGTAAACGTTACTGCAGGCTTTATGTACACGCAAGGCAGCTTTAGCTTAACCGTTGATGCGTACCGTATTGATATTGATGACCGTATTGTATTGTCTGAAAACTTAGAGGGCGATGCCGTAGTAGAAATACTACAAAATGCCGGTGAGCTAAATACCGAAAGCGTACGTTACTTTACCAACGCTATCGATTCACGCACGCAAGGTGTAGATATAGTTGCCACTTATAACCTAGATTTAGACAACTTAGGTGATTTACGCCTAAACGTAGCAGCTAACTTTAACGACACCGAAGTAACACACGTAAAAGACAACCCAGCGCAGCTTAACTCACTAGGTGACGACTACGTAGTGTTTGCGCGTCGTGAAGTAGGTCGCTTTGAAGAAGGCACGCCAGATAGCAAATGGAACCTATCAGCAGTGTGGAACTTTAACGAATGGCAAACAACGCTTCGTGCCACACGTTATGGTGAAGTCGCTGACATATCAACTACAGCTGATCGCGATGAATACTTAGACCCTAAATGGATCACCGACCTAGAAGTGGCATACCGTCCAGACGAATATTGGAAATTTGCCGTTGGTGCAAACAACTTGTTCGATCAGTACCCACAAGCCACCGTGGATAACATTGGTTACTCTGACTTTGGTCAAATATTCCCGTACACACCGTATGCACCTTACGGATTAGACGGGCGTTTCTTATACGGTAATATTACTTACAGCTTTTAATTAGTTTACTAGGGCGTGTTGATCTTTGGTGGGTGAATTTGCAGCAGTATGTTTGGTTTTTAGGCAAGGCAGAGCCTATGTAGTGTGGTTATTCCCCATAAATAGGCGATAACGCAGCATAAATACCAAACATGCGCTGCCCTTTGGGTTCTTTCTAGGGACGATTAACTCTTTGTTGCTCGGTTTTTACTTAGTCCACTAGGTTACAAACCTCGCGCCGCGATTTAATCGCCCCTAGATTGAACAAATTTCAATCCACAAAGATCAACACGACCTAATAAAAGCAGAGCAATTATAAAAGGATGCATCACGCATCCTTTTATATTAATAATTAGTTATTTTAACCACTTATTAGTATTTCAACTTTCATAAAAAACCACCACCCTATATAAAACAACAGCTTACATTTCGGCCTCATTTTTGCTCTATATTGTTTATATAAATACAAACAAAAATACAAAGGACTAAACATGAGCTCATCAACTGTATCTAACATTACAAAACCACTTTCACTTATTGGCGGCATTTTATTATTAAGTGGCTGTGTATTTCACATATCGCCAAGCGTTGCCTCAGTAAAGCAAACTCAACAGCTATCACTGCCAAGCAATAATCTTGAATATTTAAATGTATTAAGCGGTGCAGGTAGCCTTGAAATAAAAGGCTCAAAAACGGCCACCAGCATTAGTGTTGATGCCACTATTTACACAGCCGACATTGAAGACGAATACGAGCTAACGCTGGAGCAAGACGGTAAACAGGCAAAGCTTGTTGCCCAAAATAAAAGCCGTAATGGTATTAGCTTTTACAGTGGTCAATCTCCAAGTATTAATTTAGTGGTTACTGTGCCAAGTAATCTAAATTTAGATATTGATGATGGCTCTGGCGACATTTTTATAAATGCTATGCAAAGCAATATTAATGTAAAAGACGGCTCAGGAAATTTAACAATAAGCGGTGCTAAAAACCTAACTGTTGACGATGGATCAGGTGAAGTAAACTTTGAAAACATCGCAGGTAATTTAGAATTAACCGACGGCTCTGGCAGTATTCATATAAACAACGTAAGCGGCAATGCAACTATTGACGATGGTTCTGGCGAAATGCTCGTGAGCAACATAACCGGTTCGCTAAACGTTGAAGATGGATCGGGTGATTTAGTGATAAGCCATATAAGCGGTGCTGTTAATGTTGATGATAACTCTGGCGACATGGTCATTGAGCATATTGGTTCAAGCGTAACAATTGAAGACGGTTCGGGTGATATTCGCGTTAACCATGCAAAGGGGCTGACTATTACAGAGTCGGGCTCGGGCGATGTAAGTATCGATAATATTAGCGGTTCAGTAAAAGTAGCTGACTAACTTTATTTAAGCGTTATTTAACTGCCATTTAATACGCTTTATGCCCTATCAATCTGGGCATAAAGCACTCCCCTCAAAGTATAAATTATTTAAAATCAGCACTGTTTCGCGTTAACTATTTCCTAAAATAATGAAAATTTATTTATTTGATTTATTTTTTTGCTTTATATCTAATTTAGGTACATATTAATATTCAACTTATTAAAAGGATATTAATATTATGAAATGGAAGTTATTAGTTTTAATTACTGCTTTATTCACCCTCGTAGCTTGTGGCTCTGGAGGTTCAGACCCCAAAACAGTAACTAAACCGCTCAGCACTAACACAAAGCCTATTGCGGTTATTACCACCGAGCAATCGGAGTTTAAAGTAAATACCACCCTCGTTTTTAGCGCAGCACAAAGTAGTGACCCCGATGGCGATGCACTCACCTATCAATGGCAATTAACCAGCAAAAACGAACAAGTAGAAATACCGATTACGGTTAATAACGAAAGTACCGTTGAGTTTTCAGTATCTGAAGCACAAGAATACCAATTAGTATTAACCGTGAGTGACGGCAAGCTTTCAAGCAGTCCTGCACAAAAACAATTCACCGTTACTGCAAATACCCAACTAACGGCTAACGCAGGTAGCACACAAACCGTTAAACAAGGTGATGTTGTGCTTTTAAATGGCGCGCAAAGTAGCACAACCAGCGGCGCCATTAATCAATACAAATGGCAATTTATTACCAAGCCCGTAGCAAGTAATGCAACGCTTGAAAATGCGACTCAAGTAAAAAGCCAGTTTGTTGCCGACGAAATAGGCGAGTTTAAGGTTGAACTTACCGTTACTAATTCACAAGGTGATACAGCAAGCACTGTCGTACTCATAAAAAGTGAATCGCTTAATTCTAACTCATCGCCACAAGCGGTTATAAACGTAGAAAATAATACAATTGCCCCAAATGAAGTTGTTACGCTTTATGGTAACCAAAGTACTGATCCCGATAAAAACGATACGCTTAGTTATGCTTGGGCAATTACATCAAAACCCGAGGGCAGCACGCCAGCTCTTTCAAACATGCAAAATCATACCGCTGGGTTTTCAGCGTCAACAGCTGGAGATTACACGCTTTCACTCACCGTTACCGATCAACAAAACGAAAGTGATACCGCATCTGTTACTTTAACTGTTACCACAAGTAATAAAGCCCCCGTTGCAACACTTGAATCCGAACGTGATATTACTTTAAACGAATCAACCACTTTGCAGTGCCAACAATGTAGCGACCCAGACGGAGATACGCTGAGTTATAACTGGCAGTTACAAGCCAAGCCTGTAAATAGTGCATCGCAACTCACTAACAACACATCTGCAACGCCCTCTATTGTTGCCGATAAAGAAGGCGACTACGTTGTAGTGCTTACAGTGTCTGATGGGCAATTAAGCTCAAACCAAGCAACCTCAGTACTGCACGCCAGTAGCAATAAAAAGCCTATCACTTTGGTAACTTATGAAACCTCTATAACGGTTGATGAACAAGTTTTACTTGATGCTTCCAATAGTTACGATCCAGAAGGCCAACCACTAAGCTACCAATGGGAAATCATTTCGTCGCAAGGCCAAGCAACGCTTAGCAGTAATACAATATCAAAACCAACGTTTAGCGCATCAGTAGAGGGGCAAGTTGTTATTTCGTTACGCACTAACGATGGCGTGCAGTTCTCTGACACAAAAACCCTAACAATTGATGTAATACAAAATGCACTGCCAGTAATTAGCTTCACGGGGGAGCAGTCACGCTACGAAGTAGTGGGCAATGCAGTTAAATTTGATGTAAGCCAAAGTTACGACCCAGAGGGAACCACTCTCGATTACGCATGGACACTATCAGCCCCTTCAGGCTCGAGTACCAGCTTAAGCAATACAAACCAAAATATTACCGAATTTATCGCCGATATGACAGGTAGTTACACGCTAACCGTTGTAGCAACTGATGCAGATGGCTTTTCAAAAAGTGTGCAATTTTCAATTACAGTAACTAACTCTGCACAACTTACCGGTCGTATTAAAGGGCAACTCACTAATGTGCAAAAAGCGGCTATAAGCAATGCACAGCTAACAATTAATGGACTGCAGTACACTACTAACACAAATGGCTTTTTTGATGAAGAGGTTAATTTAGCGCAAGGTGAAAAAATAACGATAAAAACAGCAGATCAAAGGATTGCAGCAGGGGAATACAACTCTGTAGCTATTACGCAAAGCAACTTTACTGTGGATATAGGCCAAAATAGCATGCCCGTTTTACAAGCTGTTGAGGTTTCGGTATTTGTGTGTGCTGAGTTTTCAGGCCCCGACACCGTTAATTTACGCTTTAACATGGTAGATACACTTTTAGCGTCAGATAGCTTTCAATTTAGCTTTGATCAAACAAAACCACTTACTTTACAAAAAAGCGGAAGTACTTACTTCGATAGCGAATTAGATATCGACCTACCTGCATCTGCCGAATTTGAAGTAACAGTAATTGAAACAAGCGTTGAAAATACAATCAGCTCAAACATTACTATTTACCATTCTGATTCAGGCCAACCAAGCTCAGCAATTATAAGTATTTGTAATATTTAGCCCCCAAATAAGTCCTTCAACATAAAGTGCTATTTTTAGACCAGTAGTTATAACCATTAGTGTTATAGCTACTGATAAATAAGCAACTTTGAGCCATATAATCCATTGTATTTTATAAGCAGCTAAGCCATTCTAAAAGCCTTGATGTTATTAGGATAAACGCGTGTTAGAAATTGCTTTAATTTACTTAGCAGCAGCCATAGTAGCTGTCCCTATTGCAAAACGAGTCGGACTGGGCTCAGTGTTAGGTTATTTAATTGCCGGCATACTCATTGGCCCTTATGCGCTGGGTGTTGTGGGCGATCAAACAGATGTAATGCACTTCGCTGAATTTGGCGTAGTAATGATGCTGTTTTTAGTGGGCCTTGAACTGCAACCTTCGCGTTTATGGACATTACGCCACTCTATTTTAGGGCTTGGCGGCTTGCAAGTTGTGTTAACGGCAGCGGCAATTTTTGCATTTTGTTATTGGTTTTTTGCCATGCATTGGCAAACCGCACTCGCCATTGGTTTAATGCTCGCGCTCTCCTCTACGGCTATTGTGCTGCAAAGCCTTGAAGAAAAAGGCTGGCTAAAGCAAGAAGCCGGACAAAACGCGTTTTCGGTATTGCTGTTTCAAGACATCGCAATTATTCCTATTTTAGCCCTATTGCCACTGCTTGCATTTGCCCCGCAAACTAGCACAAAAGAAATCAGCGATTCAATTATTGCAAGCTGGCCTGTATGGCAACAAGTATGTGTATCGGTTGCAGTTATTGCCGCTATTATTGCCGGCGGTAAATATGTATCGGCGCCGTTATTTAGATACATTGCCCAAACACACATGCGTGAAATATTTACTATTTTTGCACTGTTTTTAGTGGTCGCTATTGCACTGGTTATGCAAAGCATTGGTTTATCACCTGCTTTGGGTACTTTTTTAGCGGGTGTGGTACTTGCCGAGAGTGAGTTTAGACACGAATTAGAAGCCGATATAGAACCCTTTAAAGGCTTACTTTTAGGATTGTTTTTTATAACTGTTGGCGCATCAATTAACTTTGAACTGCTATTTAACGAGTTTAGTACTGTTATAGGCTTAGTGGTTTTACTTATTGTAGTTAAAGCCTGCATTTTATTTGCCCTTGCCGTTACCTTTAAAATTAACAGCAAACAGCAATTATTATTTGCCTTAGCGCTTGCCCAAGGGGGTGAGTTTGCCTTTGTACTGTTAAGCGTAACCACCACCTTAAGTATTTTAACGCCCGAGCAAACCAGCCTTGTTACCTTAGTTGTGGCGGTATCAATGCTAATAGCGCCGTTATTACTTATGGTTTATGAGCAAATACAAAAACGCAGCAGCAGTGCTCTGCCTGAGTTTGATAAGCCTGAGCAAATTAGCACCGCTAAGCACGTAATTATTGCGGGCTACGGACGTTTTGGCCAAATTATGGGTCGTTTACTGCACGCGCAAGGCTACGAAATTACTGTACTTGATCACAGCCCAAGCCAAATAGAATTACTACGCCGTTTTGGCAATACCGTATTTTATGGCGATGCCGCACGCCAAGAACTCCTTGAAGCCGCAGGCGCGCACACCGCGCAAATGCTGGTAATTGCAATTGATAACCCCGATAAAACCATTGAGATAATTAAGCTCGCGCATAAAAACTACCCGCAGTTAAAAATTGTTGCTCGCGCAATCGACCGCCGCCATGCGTATCAGTTACTTAATTTAAAAGTAGATGCGTTTAACCGCGAAACAGTCGACTCAGCTATTAACCTTGCCGTAGAAGCACTCGAGTTACTAGGTAACACTAAGCAAGATGCAGAGCGCGCCGGTAAGCTATTTAGAGACCACGACCGCGCTGCAGTACTGCAACTTGCTGCATTATGGGGAGACGACGCCAGCTACGGCGTAGCAGTGCGCCAACGCATGGAAGATTTAAAACAAGTTCTGCAACAAGATAAACAAGCACAAAGCGATTTAAATACCTGCAACAGCGGCGATTGCGAAGACGGCCTAACAGAGCTAGCTGATAGACCCAAAAAGCCTGATGATGCTCATTTGGAGTAGTGTTAAGGCTTTTATATTTGTGCTGTTGGCAATAGCTGGCAGCACATAAACTTGAGATATGATTGCTAAACGCTCTATTAAGCCTGTAGCTGGCACTGCAACGAACATTCAATCCCTAAATAATTTTTAATAATATTTTTGTTTTTTTGAATCATTTTTCCAACGACGATAACCTTTTAAGAAGCTTTCAAAATCAGTATTTTCACCGAATGTGTTATTATTTTTTTCTGAGCATTCTAGTAAGTATTGTTCCGCAACGGCCTGCAATGATTCCTTTTTATCTATAACCCATTTTAATTCAAAATCCATATACTTAGTAATCTTAGACACGTTCATACAATGATCGAACTGCTTATCTTTTCCGAAGAAATCTTCAGATAAATTAGTTTTCCCTCCGCTAATCATATGAGCTCTAAAACAACTTGCGATAACAATTAATAACTCAGGAGGTGGATAAAGCCCAGATTCTATGAAGTATAAAAAGCTATTTAATAGATTACTTTCTACTTGTTCACACTCAATTACATTATGTAATGAGTTTTCTCTAGCATATTCCAGCTATGTTCAAGCTTTGCGTAGTATGGAAACTCATTATGTTTATAAGAAGCTTTTAAAATTTCTCTCACTTCCACTACATCTTCAAGGTGTATTTTTATAAGCGCCTGCAAAAAACACTTTCCCTTGAACTAACTCAGTCAACTCATCAATATCCATTTCTTCACCCTAATTTAAACACTAATAAAACAAGACAAATACAAACAGTAACCGTTGAAACATTCTCAACTCTCACTACGCTTAGTAGTTTCATAATCAACTTTTCCATAACTAATTAGCCTCTTTATATAGGATTAGTTTTCATTATATCGTCCTTTTAAAGAAGCAAAGAGCCATTAACTTAAGCTAATATCATTAATGAATGAGACTCTAGCTTTATTTTTATTACAAAGAGGCTGTAAATCTTGGTCGCGTACCGATATTAAGTAACGTCTGTTTTATCAAAAAAGAACCTCCGTCGATATGTTAACTTTGAAAATACGAAAAAAGGTATTTGATTAGGTTATATCTGTGGCAGGAATTTAGGGAAGCTCTTTCAGTGCTACTTGTAGCTCATAGCCAGTCATTCTTTCAGCTATGAGCTACTACATTTAAAAACGCTAAAACCTAGTGGTGATGCCCGCCTTGAATAGCCTCGCCCTGCTGGTTATAAAAGCCAGTTGCGCCGTGCTCTATAAAACCAAGGTTTATCATTTTAGCTAAAAATGGGTCACCTTCGTTATCGCCAATGTCGGCGTAATCGGTGGTTTGAAAGCGATCCCACTGTGCAAATTGAGCGGTAATTAGTGGCTCATCAGTGCTTACATTGTTCAGGCTAAGTAAGGTAGTTGTTTGGCTTTTTTTGTTACTAATACTAAATGTTTTAACTAATTTTGAATGCGTAAAAAAGGCGAGGTTAAAGTCGTTGCCATTTTCGCTCAGTGTATAGTTTTTTACTTCATCACAGCCGCTGCCTTGTGTGCTTACTAGGATCATTTTTTCGATTAGGTGGTTATCCACCAGCTGGTTTTTAGCACTCCAGTTTTGTACGCCGCGTACCTCAGATGGTTGGTATTCAATACCGCGTTGCTGGGCATTAAAGTAACGTATTGGTCGTATTTGATTATTAGCTAAGTGCTGCCAAAGCTCGGTGATTACTTCACTTTGATGCGCTACTTGCTGATCGTTTCGCCAAAGGGTAAGTGACTCGCTACTTTGCTGCGCTTTATGGCTGTTGGTAATTTTATAATCCGCTTTTAAATGCTTGGCATCAATATCACATTGCGAGGCAAAGCTACTTGTACTTACAAGCGTGGCAATTATTAATAACGCTTTTTTCATTTAGCTATCTCTTATTTATATTTCAAGTTTATGGCAATAACATAACGATTATAAATGTCAGTTTAATGACAAAAACCCCGCACAGTATGCGGGGTTTTTTATTTAGATATATTTAACTAAATTTATAACTAGCCGGTATTTATTGCGCTAGTTTTTCGTCTGCTGTTTTTACAAAGTCAGCTGCAAAGTCCATTACATGGAATAAAAAGCTTTGCTCGTTTGTGCCTGTTACCAAGTGTGCACCTGGGCCCATTGCATAAACGCCAACATCTTCACCGGCATGTGTTTCTGAGCCCATTGGTACCAGTGCTTCTTGATGAAAACCAGGTGTTGTTGTATCGACATCTGTTAAATCAACACGCCCTGTAACCGGTGCAAAGGCATAACCTGCATCGGCATCAGTCTCGCTACCTAGGTTTCTAAAGCCACCACCATTGGTGTAACCAACCGTTGTATAAGGCATATCGTCGGCGGCTAAGCTTGGCTCAGTTTCGCCCACGGCAACCACTTTACCTAAAATTGGGTTACCGCGTTTAGGGTAACCGGCAATGGTAAATACATGGCTGTGATCGGCTGTTACAACAATGAGTGTTTCTTCTGGGTTGGTGTTTTCCATCGCCACTTTAACGGCTTTAGCAAGCTCAATAGTGTCGTTTAACGCGTTATAAGCGTTACCCGCATGATGCGCGTGGTCAATTCGACCCGACTCAACCGTTAAGAAAAAACCTTGCTCGTTGTTATCAAGCACGTTTATTGCTTTTTCGGTCATTTGTGAAAGCGAAGGTTCGCCTGCAACATCGTTTGCACGGTCAGCTTCGTACTGCATGTGGGACTCATTAAATAAGCCAAACACTTTAGTGGCGTCGTCACTTATTGCATCAAAACCGGTTTGATCCATTACGTACGTGCCATTTGGATATTGCGTTTTCCACTCTGCGGTTAAGTCGCGGTTATCTGTACGATCCCCTTCAACAGCACTTACTGCATCGGTTGAATTAAACGCAGCATCTTTTGGTAAAAAGTGACGACGACCGCCGCCCATTACTACGTCAATACCGTCTACATCAACACCACTAAAGCGTGCTTCTAGATTGGCTTCAAAGTTAACCAGTTGCGATGCAATGTCTTCACACGTTGCAGCACTTTCTGGCATATCGGAGATATCTTCCCAGTTACGCTCTGCCGATTTAGCATACGTTGCAGCTGGTGTTGCGTGAGTAATACGCGCTGTAGAAATAATCCCTGTTGCTTTACCTGCAATTTCAGCAAGCTCTAACGAGGTAACAAGTTCGTGCCCTTTGCCTGATGCACAATTACCACGCTCAACCGCTTCATCAATACCAATAACGCCTGCGTCGGTTTTAACGCCCGATGCCATTGCGGTCATAGTGCCTGCCGAATCTGGCGTTTGCGCATCTACGTTGTATGTTTTTACAAAGCCCGAAAAAGGCATAGTTTCAAAGCTTAACTGGTGATCTTCACCCATTTCGCCCTCTAACTGACCCGCTAAAATACGTGCTGCGGTTATGGTAGAAATACCCATACCATCGCCCACAAATAAAATAACGTTTTTAGCTTTGCCTGATTCAGTAACAATGTTGCTACTTGCTGTTTGTGCAGCACCTAATTTTGTTTGTGCTTCACTAAACCATGCATTACTAGTAAGCGAGGCTAATTGCTCGTTTGTGAGCGACGTTGCAGGTGCATTACACACTAAATTAGTTGAGTTAACTTCGTCGCTATCTAGCACGTCGTTATTATTGGTATCTGCGCCTACTTGAGTCTCTACACCGCCATTAATGCACTGCTCAGAGCCCACTGCAATAGCGTTATCTACTGCGATAATATTGTTTTCATTTTTGTTATCGTCACTCGAGCAACCTGCTAGCGCGACCATTACTGCTAAAGAAAGTACTGTTAATTTGTTCATGTTAGCCGCCATTATTGCTGAGTTAGTTCAAGAGCTTGATTAATTAGATGAAACACTACGTTTTGTTCAATTACGCCTTGTGCTAGCTGAGCACCTGGACCTTTTGCATGCAGTGAAATATCTTCACCCGCGTGTGTTTCTGAGCCCATTGGTACTGTTGCTTCTTGGTGAAAACCTGGGGTTGTTGTATCAACGCCATTTAGCTCAACACGCCCTGCAACAGCAGCACTTGTGTAACTTGCATCCGCATCAGTCTCACTGCCCAAGTTTCTAAAACCTAAACCATTTGCGTAACCTACGGTGGTGTACGGCATATCGTCGGCAGCTAGGCTTGGTGTCGTTTCGCCTACTGCAACTACTTGACCCAAAATTGGATTGCCACGCTTAGGGTAGCCTGCAATAGTAAATACATGGCTGTGATCGGCGGTTACTAAAATAAGGGTTTCTTCAGGATTAGTGTTATCTACCGCTGCTTGCACGGCTTTAGCAAACTCAATGGTGTCGTTAAGCGCGTTGTATGCATTACCTGCGTGGTGCGCGTGGTCAATTCTTCCCGACTCAACCGTTAAGAAAAATCCGTTATCGTTTTTACCAAGCACTTCAATTGCTTTAGTGGTCATATCGGTAAGCGAAGGCTCGCCCGCTACATCGTTTGCGCGGTCAGCTTCGTATTGCATGTGGGATTCGTTAAATAAACCAAATACTTTAGTGGCGTCGTCTGCTATTGCATCAAAGCCTGTTTGATCCATCACGTACGTAGCATCTGGGTATTGTGTTTGCCACTCAGTTACTAAGTTGCGCTCGTCAGTACGGTCGCCTTCTATAGCGCTTACCGCGTCTGTTGAGTTAGCTGTTTCGTCTTTTGGTAAAAAGTGACGACGACCGCCACCCATTACAAAATCCAGACCGTCTACGTCGGTACCTACAAATCGTGCTTCTAGGTTTTTTTCAAAGTTAACCAGTTGCGATGCAATGTCTTCACAGCCACCCGTTACAGCATCTTCAGGCATATCTGATACATCTTCCCAGTTACGGTCAGCCGATTTAGCATACGTGGCAGCAGGCGTTGCATGAGTAATACGTGCTGTAGAAATAATACCGGTAGATAGCCCTTTAATTTCAGCCAATTCGGTCGCGGTAAGTAGCTCGTTACCTGCCACTGTTGAACATACGCCGCGTTCAATATCTTCATCTACACCAATAACGCCCACATCGGTTTTTACACCCGAAATAATAGCCGTCATCGTGCCTGCTGAATCGGGCGTTTGAGCATCTACGTTATACGTTTTAACTTGTGCAGAGTATGGGAACTCTTCAAAGCTTAAATAACCTTCTTCGCCAGATTGGTTATTACGCTGCCCTTGTAAAATGCGCGCGGCAGTAAGAGTAGATATACCCATGCCATCGCCCACAAATAAAATAACGTTTTTAGCTTTAGTGGCTTGTGTAGCCTGCGCTTGTGTTGTTTTTGTTGTTAGTTTAGTTTGCGCAGCGCTATACCAGCTGCTGTCTGTTTGGCTTTGCGGTAGTACATCAGCATGGCTCACTGCGCTAAACGTAAACGTTAGCGCGATTGCCGCAGCGACTTTTTTAATTTTCATCCGTAATTCCCATTGTTTAGTGGTTATTTTTTTGAAATGTGTAAACACAAAAAAGATCAACCGCTGCACTATAGAAAACAGATGTGACTGATAAAGGTAATTTTAATGAAAGTAAAATGACTAAACTATTACAAAGATAAGTCACAAAAAAAACGCAACGTGTAAAACGTTGCGCTTGTAGGGAAATTATTAAGAGAATTATTTAAATATTAAAAACGTGCTTTAAACGATACTCCAAAGTAGCGCTCAGCATCACGTGGTATTTGGTAACGGAAGTTATCGCCACTGTAGGTAGTTGCGTAGCTTTCATCGGTTAAGTTTTTAGCAATAAGCGACACTCTAAACGCGTCATCTTTAAACGATAAACCCACACTTGCATTTAAAATACCGTAATCTGGTAACAAAGCGGCTGGGTTAAATTCGCCTACGTTGTCTGGTAGGTCTGAGTATTGCTCGTCGGTATAAATGTAAGAGCCATTTATATGTACGTTAAAGCCATGGTCGGTTTCAATAAAGTAGTCAGCCGTTAGTGAGTATTTTAAATCTGGCGAAAATGGTACATCTAAACCTGAGCGGTCAGTACATGAACCTGCGGCTACCTCTGCCGGACAATTAAACTCGTCAATTTCAGCTTTAATGTAAGCAACACCACCGGTAAGCGTTAGCGACTCTGTTGCAGCCCACATAAAGTCAACTTCAACACCTTGCGTACTTACATCACCCGCATTGGTTAAGCGCGTAATACAAGTGCCGTCTGAACAGTCAAAGTTGTTAGCTTGAAAGCCTTCAATTTCGGTTCTGAAAAACGCCATGTTAAATACAAATTCGCGACTTGCGTATTTGTAGCCTATTTCATAAGCGTCAGACTCTTCAGGTGCTATTTCGCGACTATCGGTTTCTGGGTTAAAATTATAATAAATATTAAAACCAGGGCCTTTGTAACCTTGCGAGTAAGTGCCGTATACCATTTGGCCATCGCCTAAATCGTATTGCATACCTAAACGACCCGATACGTTGGTTTCTTCGGCTTTACCTTCATCATCTGTATTAAGTGTTGCTGGGCGCACGCCTACACCGGTGCGGCCATATACATCATTACTTACACGGCGATGCGTGTAAGACACTTCATCGTCGGTGTAACGAATACCAAATAATACGCGTAAATCTTCAGATAAATCGTAAGTACCATCGGCAAAAGCGGCCCAGTTATTAAATTCTGTGCTCATAAAAGCAGTGGCCGATACAATATCGTTTGCGTTACAGCTAACGCCTAGGCCTTGTGTGTAACCTTCTAAATCAGCAAGCGCTGTATCAAGTTCAGCGCCCGATAAGTTATTTTGCGCGTAAAAAGCCATTGCGCTATCAAGCTGGCCACCATTATTTTGACAACTAGCATCACGAGTAAAATTACGTTGTGAATCCATGTTCCAATAAAATAAACCAGCAACATAGTTAAATGGCCCAGCTAGGTTTGATGTAACTCTAAATTCTTGCGAAAACTGATCCCATTGCTGTGCACCTAAATCGTGTAATTGAAACGGCGCGTCAAATACCGGCTCGCTGCTGTCGCCAGCAATAGAGGTAAAGTCGCCTTCACGGTACTCTGTGTTATCCCACGAACGCTGCGCTGTAATTGAAGTATATGTATAGTCGCCAATTGTTTTATCAACTTGTACTGAAAACGCGCTATGTTCGTCAATTGTGCGCGACTCGTAATCGTGATCAACGCTGCGTTGGTCTAAATCAATATCGGCTACGCCATCAACAATACCGTTACTATTTGGTACTGATTTTGAATCTGGATTACGGCCACTTGGTAGTGCTTCTAAGTCGGCACAACAATCATCGTCAGCGTTATAAAATTCAGCAATAAATTTTACGCTTAAGTCATCCTCTGGCTCGTATTTAAATACAGCACGTGCACCTTCACGGTCGTAACCGTTTACTTTTTCGTTGTTGTAAACGTTATCAATGTAACCGTCAAATTTACCTTTAAATACCGTTAGGCTTGCCGCTAGGTCGTCGGTTAAACCGCCGCTTATAACGCCTTTAAAACGGTATTCGTTATCTTGATAAAACGAGGTTTCTACGCTGCCTGTTGTGTCGTACGAGGGATCTTTTGTTGTTATGTTTACCACACCTGCTGAGGCGTTTTTACCAAACAATGTACCTTGTGGCCCGCGTAATACTTCAATGCGGTCTACGTCGTATAAATCGGCAAATGCTTGACCCGAGCGGCCAAGCACCACGCCATCAACAACAGTTGCTACACTTGGCTCGGCAGCAATACTAAATGAAATAGTACCAATACCGCGCACTGTTAGCGCTGAGTTACGGGTTGTGGTGCCTTTTCTAAAGCTAACTGAAGGGACAAGTGACTGTAAGCCTTCCATGTTATTAGCAAAAGCTGAATTAATTTGATCGCTATTAAGTACCGATACCGCAACAGGTACTTCGTTTAAACTTTGCGTTCTTTTTTGTGAAGTAACGACTATTTTTTCAAACGTATCGTTTTTAGCTGTTTCTGTTTTTTGTTGTTCTTGTTCGGTTTGCTCTTGCTGCGCATGTACCTGCGCGCTTAATGCTAAACCGGTTGTCATTGCTAACGTGACTGCCAAGCTTAAGACGGACTTTTTAGCTCTCATGTCATTCTCCATATTGTGCGTGTGTGCTGTGTGGTACCGCGCTAGCAATTGTGTGTGTTGCTAATAAAACGGTGTCAGTGTGTGGTACTTTCCTTAAAGCTCTTATATCTTATATAAGAGCTTTAAATTTAAACAAACTATCTTATTAATGCAAACATTATGTGAATTAAATGTGATTTAAGTTTGGTATACAGAATATAGCCGCAGGTTATGCGGCGTTTTTAGCACCAATACGCGCTAAGCTATTTTCGTAACTAACCTGCCAACGACGTACACTCCACCAGCTAAGCACTAAGGCTGTAGACCATACAGCAGCTAAACTTGGTACAAAGTACACACTGGTTCCACCAACCAATCCGAGTGGCGAAAATAATATATATAAGCTAACAATCAAGCTTACTAATACAATTGCGCAAGGTAATGCGTATTTCCAAGGGTTAAGGTCTACCTCAGCTTTGCGTGTAAATTGCCATGGTGTTTTAAGTGGTTTGTAGTAACCAATACCCAGCATTATCACCAATTCAATTAAGAACAAAATGGCGTAAATATGAATAAAGTTAATGTCTACATCCCATACAAATTTAAGCAAGGTGTAGGCAATAATATGGAATATAATCGCGACTTTAGCGCCCAGTGCAGGCACTTTTCGAGTAAACAAACCTACCAATACAATTGTGATGACCGGAATGTTGTAAAATCCTGTAAACACACGAATTATGTGCCATAAACCTTCAGGTGCGAACATCAATAATGGCGCAGTTATAAACGACAATATGGCAATAACAATACTAGTAATTTTGGCTACTTTTATAAGTTGGCTGTCTGTTACCTTATTTTTTTTCATTGGCTTATAAACATCTAAGCAAAATAAGGTCGCCGCGCTGTTGAGCAATGAATTAAATGAGCTAAATACAGCACCTAGCAATACGGCCAAAAAGAAGCCAGATAAATACTGTGGAAGCACTTCTTTTACCAAATGTGGGTAAGCTAAATCGATAGTTGGCAGGCTTTCGTGTTTATAAAGATGGTAAGCAATAACGCCAGGGATCATCATCATAAACGGTACTAGCACTTTAAAGTACCCTGAAAACAACACCCCTTTTTGACCTTCAACTAAGTTTTTAGCGCCCAATGTACGCTGGATCACATACTGATTAGTGCCCCAATAAAACAAATTAGCTAAGATCATCCCTGTAAAAATAGTGCCAAATGGCACGGGATCATCGCTACTACCAATAGCATTGAGCTTTTCTGTGTCGGTGTTTACTAGGGTGCTTAACCCTTCTGAAAAACTACCATCACCCAATGCAATTAAGCCCAGTGTTGGCACTAAAATACCAATGATAAGTAACCCAACACCATTAATAGTATCTGATACCGCAACCGCCTTTAAACCACCAAATACAGCATAAATAGCCCCAACTGAGCCCACTGTAATAATGGTCACAATTAGGCTTGATTGGTAGCTCATATTTAATAAGGTGGGTACATCAAAAAGTCTAAGTACGGCTATTGATCCTGAGTACAAAACAGAAGGGATCGTTATAAAACAATACCCTACCATAAATAAGATCACCGTCATGCGTCGTACGGTATCGTCAAAACGATCCCGTAAAAATTCAGGTAAGGTAGAAAACGCGCCCGCTAGATAACGAGGCAAAAAGATCAACGCCATAATAATGGTTGATACTCCTGCGGTTACTTCCCACGCCATTGAGCTTAGGTTGTAACCATAGGCTGAGCCATTAAGGCCAATTAGTTGCTCGGCCGATAAGTTAGTGAGGATCATTGACCCTGCTATAAATGTACCTGTTAACCCACGACCCGCTAAAAAGTAGCCATCTTGGGTGTTAACTTCCCCTTTGGTTTTTTGGTACGAGATATATCCCACCAGCGCCATAAACGCCAAGCACGATAGCAGTGTCATGGTAATGTTCATACCTTCCATCTTGCGCCCCTTTTAGCTTACTTTACTCGGTAAAAAGTAAGCTAATATCTTTATTATTGTGTGTTGTATGTGTGTAGTGTGTGTTTTTTATTAAGCCGAGATTTATTTAGGCCATGCTGTTAATTGGCTCATGTCTTGTTCTGTGTGTTGAACCTCTGGGCCAAGCATTAGGCTGTCGCCTTCGCGTACAAATACTGCCATTTCTTCAAGTGCGAGTGTGTGCTCGTAGTACTTACCACCTTCGTAAGATTGTTTATCAGGAAAGCGAATCCAGTTGCCTTGTGGTAAATAAAACTTCACTTTACCGTTTGGTACGACACAAGGCACTACTAACAATTTTTCACCGCACATAAATTGCTGATCAAAACTATGCGCTAGCACATCATCAGGAAATGCTAAAACCATTGCACGCTGAATTGGCAAGCCAGTTTGCTGTGCTTGTATGGCACTTTGCTCTAAATAAGGAATAAGTTGGTAGCGCAATTTAAGCGCTGCAAATACCGCATCACTTGCTTGCTCGGTGTAAGACCACGGTTCGCGAGGACCAATACCGTGTAAGCGCATATGCGCACTAAATACCGACGCTTGCGCCCAGCGCACGTAAAGTTCTGCATCGCGAGTGTCTTTGTAAAAACCGCCAATGTCGGTTGCAAAAAATGGCCCGCCCGACATGCCCCACGCTAAGCTGCCGCGAATACTCGCTGCTAAACCTTGCCAATCGGCCTGCGGGTCGCCGCCCCACTGTGCAGGAAAACGTTGGCTGCCAGTCCATGCTGAACGGCTAAACAAAAATGGCCCTGTTTTACAGTATTTTTCGGCGGCCTCAAAAACGCAGCGGTTATACAACATGCTGTAAACGTTGTGTAATCTTATGCCGCTGTCGCCACTGTGCGATACCATGTTTTCGTCTTCTAGCTGTTCGCCAAAGTCTGCTTTTATCATATCTACGCCCAGCTCAAACAATGGCTTGTGCGATTCGAGCCAGTATTCGTAAGCGTCGGGGTGAGTAAAATCTAAAATACCCGACTCTGGTAGTGGTGTAAGTACTTCGCCAAATGGGCTTAAATCCCACTCGTATTGATACGCTTTACCGGTGCGTTTATCTTTTATAAGCCAGCCATTTTCGGCCGCTTTAGCAAATAATGGATTATTTACCGAGATCATCGGGTATTCCCATACGCAAATTTTAAAATCCATGGCTTTTAGTTCATCAAGCACTGGTTTTGGGTCGGCGTAGCGTGTTGGGTCCCATTCAAATGCAAAGCGGGTGTCGGTGTCTTGCCATGCGCGGCCATCAAGAGTAATTACGTCGCACGGCATATTTTTAGCACGCACTTCGCGGGCAACACTCAGTAATTCGTCAGCATCTTTGTAATAGGCTTTTGATAAAATAACACCAAAGCTCCACTGCGGTGGCACCGGTGCAAAACCTGTTAGCTCACAGTAACGGTTAATGCTTTGAGCAGGTGTTTGTTCTTGATATAAAAATACATCTAGCGCGTCATCTTCAACTAAACATACATATGCGCGTTGCGACCACAGTGCGTAACCTACGCCATGAGTTACCGGTGCAGGTGTATGTACAAATAAGTTCCAGCCTTCTGGGCTCCATGCATACGGGGTGTTTTTATAAGACTTTTCGGCGTTAACACCTAGCGCATCGTGGTTGTATGAACGAATAAGTTGGCCGCGTTTATCAAGCTTGCCCCACTTTTCGCCAAGACCATACACGGCTTCGTCATAGTTAAGCTCTAAGCTTAGTATCCAGCCGTTATCAGTTTTAGCCAGTGGCGGTAAACGATGCTGGCGTACAAAGTGGCCATCGGTTGCTGATTGCTGCACTAGCTCATCGTTTTTATAAAGTTTGAAATGAAAAGGGTCGCAGTAAAACTCTAGGCGATATTCGCCACCACTTACACTGTAATCATTATTGTTTTTGCTAAGTGTGAGGGGGTATTCTGATGGGGTTGTGGTTAATATTTTAAACTGCTCGTCATGCGTGGTGCCTGTATTTAAACGTAAACCAAACTGGCTTATCGTTACGCTAATATCACCAAACTGAGTGGGCAAAACCAACACATTACCTTGTAACTTTGGCTGTGCGGTTAAGCGTGCTGGTTCTATTGCGTTCCAGTCTGGCTCACGTAATTCAAATGCATTCATGGGAGTTCCTTAACCAATTATTAGTCTTGTATAAGACACAAGTTAAATAATTGTAATCCCCATGTCAACGTAAATAAACTCAAGATGAATTATTTACATCGCAATTTTTAAAAAATGCCAGGTGCCGATGTAGCCACCAGCGATACGCCGCTCAGTCCTAGTAACGTAATAGCTATAATGCGTATCCATTTAGCGTCAACGTAAGGCGTTAATTTACGAGCAAAATGCGTAACTAACAACACTAAGGGAATAGCCGCTGCAATTAAAAACATAATGTCGAGCCCCGGCAAAGTACCAAATAAGGCGATACCTACACGTACTAACCCGCCGATAGTAAATACCGCTAATAACGTACTGCGAATAGCTTCAATAGACCAACTTTGTTTATAACACTGAAACACAAGCGGCGGCCCTGAGGTTGAAAACAACCCACCAAGTAATCCACTCACCCCTCCAGCTATTAAAAACGAACGAGGGCGGCTTTGTTTATTAGCACGATCGCGGCCAATCAGCATTAAAGCGCAGCACAGCAGAATACTTACACCTAAAATAAAGTTTAAATAGTGTGTTAAATGCGACGACATAAACTCAAGCAGCACAAAACCTATCAGCATTAACGGTATACCGGTATACAACATAAGTTTTAGCTCGGGTACTTTTACCGAACTGCGGTTTTTAACGACCACGGTTGTTGAATTAACTAACCCTAGCAAACTCACTAAAAATGTAGTTGCCGTAAGTGGCAATACATCAAGCAACGTAAAGCTTGCAACCACCAGCAACCCAAAGCCAAACCCGCTAAGAGTTTGCATTACAGTGGCAAGGCTTAGGCACAGCGCCATAAGCAAAATGAGTTCAAAAGAAATACTGAGCACTTTTAATTTCCTAAGGGTGAGCTATTGTAGTGTAACGATTTGTTTTTAGGCATAATGTATATTTTGCGCCTATTAAACATTACAGCAGTAGTTCACGTTTAATTGAGCTAGCGCAAATATGCGTAAAAGGTTTCACCTATGCTATAACTACAGGTGGATTAAATTTAATGGTAAATAATAATGAGTAACTCTATGTTTGATCACAAATTAAGTGGCCCAAGCTTGGCTTTTCAACCACTTTACTTACAAGTGGCTGATTATATTAAACAGCTCATTGTTGAAAGACGTTGGGTACCTGGCGAAGCACTACCAAGCGAATTTCGCCTTGCTGAAGAATTTAACGTAAGCCAAGGTACAGTTCGTAAAGCACTAAACTTATTAACCGACAATAAAATAGTAACTCGTCGCCAAGGCGTTGGTACGTTTGTATCAGAGCATACTGCGCAAGATGCCTTATTTAGGTTTTTTCCGTTACAAGCAGACGGTAAAGGTGCCGATTTGCCAAAGGCTGAACTGCTATCGGTTGAGCTTTGTGCAGCGCCAGTTGAAGTAATAGAAGCGTTACAACTCAATAAAAAAGACAAAGTTACCAAGCTTGTTCGTAGGCGCATTCTTAATAACGAATTTTGCATGAGCGAAACTATATACCTACCACAAAGCTACTTTCCTGATATACATCAAAGTAGTGATATTCCGCATACATTGTACCATTACTATCAAACCAAATTTAACCAAACTGTACACAAAACCCAAGACAGTATTAAAGCTGTACTTGCTACAGCTGATGATGCCAAAATGCTTGCTATTAAAGCTGGCGACCCACTGCTGTTGGTATCACGAATTACCGAATCAATCGAAGGTAAGCTAATTGAATACCGCCAAAGCAAATGCCGTAGCGATCATTACCACTATCAAATTGAACTTGATTAATTAAAAGCGTGTTTAGTGCTAAAAACTCACTTTAGCGCATAATAATTAAATATTTTTTAAAGGCAGCAAACGCTGCCTTTTTGCTGCCTGTAGGTTTTTTAACCCACCCATTTACTACTTTGCTGTTAACACAGTATTGACACTGTTTGATTCGTATAATAACTTACGTCTTATACAAGACCAAAGTCATTATGCATTTTTAACAGGAATTCCCAATGAGTTCATTAAATAATATCCCTCCAGTAGGGTTCGGTTTATGGAAAGTAGCACAAGAAGATTGTGCGCAAACGGTATACCAAGCCATTAAGGCAGGTTACCGCCATCTTGATTGCGCATCAGACTACGGTAACGAAGAACAAGTAGGCGATGGCATAGCCCAAGCAATAAACGATGGTTTATGTACTCGCGAAGAATTATGGGTAACATCAAAACTGTGGAATACCTTTCATGCACCAGAGCATGTTGGCCTCGCGATTGATAAAACACTGAGTGATTTAAAGCTAGATTACCTAGACTTATACCTAATTCATTTTCCGATTGCGCAAACATTTGTGCCAATAGAAACCCGCTATCCACCAGAGTGGTTTGTTGACCCAGACGCGCAAAATCCACAAATGGAGCTGGCAAAAGTGCCGCTATATTTAACGTGGCAAGCAATGGAAGAGCAAGTACATAACAACAAAGCTAAACGCATTGGAGTATGTAATTACTCAAGCGCACTGCTTCACGATTTAATGACCTACGCAAATATCAAACCCGCTATGTTGCAAATTGAGTCGCACCCTTATTTAACGCAAGAGCGATTAGTAAGATTAGCTAAGCAGTACGATATTCCGGTTACTGCGTTTTCACCACTGGGTGCGCTTTCATACCTTGAGCTAGAAATGGCTGATAAAACTGAATCAGTTCTTGAGCAAAGCGTTGTTAAAGCGGCCGCACACAATCATGGCAAAACGCCAGCACAAGTAGTTCTTCGTTGGGGCGTGCAACGCGGCACTGCCATTATTCCAAAAACTTCAAAACTTGAACGCATGAAAGAAAATCTCGCACTGTTTGATTTTGAATTAACAGAGCAAGAAATGGCGCAAATTTCTGCGCTTAACAGTAATCGCCGATTTAACGACCCTGGGCACTTTTGTGAAGCTGCCTTTAACCGTTTTCACCCAATTTACGATTAGGAACATACAATGTCAGCTACCGAAATTAACTACGCCTCAGTGCCAACTCAATTAACATTCGATGATTCGGTTTTTCCGTGCATTGTGGTTAATAGCAATAACGCCAGCACCGTTGAAGAAGCGGTAGCTTTCATTCGCGCGAATAAAAGTGAATTGGCTACAAAGCTTCGCAGCTCAGGTGCTGTGCTGTTTCGTGGCTTCCCGGTAAATAGCGCCGAAACCTTTGATACTTTTTCAGCAGGGTTTGATTACGACAATTTTACTTATAAAGAGTCTCTGTCTAACGCGGTACGTATTAATTTTACCGAGCGTGTATTTACAGCCAACGAAGCGCCAAAAGATGTAGAAATATACTTACATCACGAAATGGCGCAAACGCCTATTTCGCCCAGTAAGTTATTCTTCTTTTGTAAATCGGCCGCAGAAGAAGGTGGTGCAACACCTCTTTGCCGATCAGATAAGTTATTTAGCGCATTAAAAGAATACGATAGTAAACTTGCCCATGATTTTGAACACAAAGGCCTAAAATATACCACCTATATGCCAGCCGCTGACGATGCAACATCAGGCCAAGGTCGCAGCTGGAAAAGTACGCTAAGTGTAGAAACCAAAGACGAAGCACATAATAAATTAACCGAACTTGGTTACGAGTGGGAATGGCTTGAAGACGGCTCACTAAAGGCCGTTACACCGGTGCTGCCTGCTGTAGTAACTCTTGAAAACAATGTACAGGTTTTTTATAACCAACTGATTGCCGCTTACATGGGCTGGAAAGGTGTACGCGATAACCCATCAATTGCCATTACCTTTGGTGATGGTAGTGCCATTCCTAAAGCAGGACTTGATAAAATTGTTGAGCTTTCTAAAGTATTTACCTTTGATCTTGCATGGCAAGACGGTGACGTTGCTTTAGTTGATAACGAAATGGCTATGCATGGTCGTCGCCCTTTTACAGGTGAACGTAAGCGCCAAGTATTAGTAGCACTTACCGCAGCAAAAGCGTAATGCAGCGTTTAAGTGGTAAATTAAGCAGTAAAATATCACCTTTATGGCAAGGCGCCAGCATTGCTGCAATGACTGGCCTTGCCGCCTTATTTTTGAGTGAGCATTACGGCGCGCCAGCCATGTTGTTTGCTTTGTTACTGGGTATGGCAGTCTCATTTTTGTATCAAAGCGATAGCCCTTGCGCCAAAGGTATCGATTTTACCGGCACCACGGTTTTGCGTGTAGGTATAGTACTGCTAGGCACACGCATAGCGCTGGGAGATTTAGTAACACTGGGTTGGCAAACAGCACTTATGTTAGCGGGCGCCATATTTACCACTATTATTTTAGGTGTAGTGCTAGCGCGCGTATTTGGCTTACAAAAACGCTTTGGTGCACTAACAGGTGGCTCGGTTGCTATTTGTGGAGCGTCTGCTGCGCTGGCTATCTCGTCTATTATGCCAAACAGCGAGCATAAAGAACGCGATACCCTATTAACCGTTATTGGCGTAACAGCTATGTCGACTATCGCTATGATCCTCTACCCTATCGTGGTTAATTATCTTGAGTTTGACGCCCATAATGCAGGCGTATTTTTAGGTGGCACAATACATGATGTAGCCCAGGTAGTGGGTGCAGGTTATTCGGTATCACCCGAGACAGGCGATATAGCAACTCTAACTAAGCTAGTACGTGTTGCAATGCTACTACCCGTTGTACTTATTATGATGGTTGTTATTAATCACTCAAATAAAGAAAAACACGGAGAGTTACCTAAAGTACCTGGGTTTTTAATTGGCTTTGTAATACTTATGGTAATAAATAGCTGCTTTTCAGTTCCTACAATAGTACTTGAAACCGCTAACGAACTTTCGCAGTTCTTTTTAATTGCTGCTATTTCAGCCATAGGTATGAAAACTAATTTAGGAAAACTAACCGAAGTAGGTATGAAACCCATTATTTTAATTGTGGCTGAAACACTTTGGATTGCGTTATTAATACTTGGATTTGTAATTTGGAGCTAAAGAATTACATTATTTAGGGTATATCTCAAAAAAAATTAGTAGGTAATTAGGTCATGTTTTAACCAATTAAAAGCTGTATTTTGCCTACTTTAAAACTACGCACAAAAACAGGCTTAACGTATTGATTAAACAAAGCTTACCTTTATTTTAAAAGTATAAAATATCATCTTAATCATAACTAATTAGTTAAAAAAACAACAAACAAATAAAGTACTTACTCTAAAATAAATTTACAATAGGGCTTGGTATATACTTTAATTTACTGTTATCCTGCCTCGCATCGGGTTGACAGAAAACCCTATTTATTTGTAAGTACCACGTTGTTTTAGTAATAATCCTTCGCGTTATCCTCAGTTAAATGTATGTTTTCTTCCTGTTAAATTGCCTAATTTAAGGCGCACTTTTATTAATCCTTAGGATACTATTATGTCTACAACTACAACTGGTACAGTTAAATTTTTCAACGAAGCAAAAGGTTTTGGTTTCATCGAGCAAGAATCTGGTCCTGATGTTTTCGCACATTTCAGCGCAATCTCTGGCGACGGTTTTAAAACTCTAGCTGAAGGCCAACGTGTACAGTTTACTGTTACACAAGGTCAAAAAGGTCCACAAGCAGAAAACATCGTTAGCATCTAATTGCTTTCGTTAAAATGGGTTAGCAATAACCCATTTTGAATACTAGTTTGAAAGAAGTTTTGTTTTATTTGTTAGTACCGAGTTGTTTTAGTAATAATCCCACGCGATATCCTCAAGTTAACTATTTTTTCCGGCTCAATCGCCTCTTTTCAGGCACACTTATATTAATTTTTTAGGATACATATTATGTCTAATACAACTACTGGTTCAGTAAAATGGTTTAACGAAGCAAAAGGTTTTGGTTTTATCGAGCAAGAATCTGGCGCAGACGTGTTCGCACATTTCAGCGCGATCTCTGGCGACGGTTTTAAAACTTTAGCTGAAGGCCAACGTGTACAGTTTACTGTTACTCAAGGTCAAAAAGGCCCACAAGCCGAGAACATTGTTAGCATCTAACTGCTACACAATTTAATGGGTTAGCAATAGCCCATTAATATACTTATCTATATAATTTTTAGTCAAATATCGTCAAAATCCCCTTCTATACATATTTTCCAAGCGCCATCTCATTTGTATCCGCAACTCATTAATTAGTGCATTTTTAAACACATTTACTACTATCTCTCTTGAGCGAAAGCTTTGTATTGCCTACAATAGCGCATACTTCATTCAATATAGAATATGACCATGAACGACACTACCGCAAAACCTGCTTTACCAGATCGCCTTTCTATTAATCCACGTAGCCCACATCATGTGGAAGAAGTTTTTGAACACGATATTGGTATCACGTTCAACGGCAAAGAGCGTTTTGATGTTGAAGAATACTGCATCAGCGAAGGTTGGATAAAGTTTGCATCTCCAAAAGGCCTTGATCGTCGCGGACAACCACTTTTACTTACAAGAAAAGGCACTGTTGAAGCCTTTTATAAGTAAGCTAATACTACTTACTAAAAAAGCGACACCATATTGGGTAGTCGCTTTTTTTGTGCCTTTTTAATAGGTTGAGCTTTTTTCATGCCCAACCTGATGAAGTTTCATTATGATTTTTTAAAAAATATGTTTGAATAGCGCCATATTATTTAGACATATAGAAGTCCATAAGTGAAAAAGGTAACAATTTTAGATGGCGGCATGGGACGTGAACTTAAGCGCATTGGCGCACCGTTCTCACAGCCACTTTGGAGTGCACAAGCACTAATAGAAGCCCCACACTTTGTAGCACGAGCTCATCAAGGCTTTATAGATGCAGGCGCTGAAATAATTACGGTTAACAGTTATGCCTGTGTGCCCTTTCATTTAGGTGAAGAACGCTACGAAAGCCAAGGCGCGTTACTCGCAGAGCAAGCGGCGCTTATTGCTAAAGAAGTAGCTCAAAATGCTAAACAAAGTGTATTAGTTGCAGGGTCATTACCCCCTGCATTTGGTTCATATCGCCCCGATTTATTTGAAAGTAAACGTGCTTTTACTATTTTAAATACCTTATACAATGCACAAAATCTCCATGTAGACCTCTGGCTTGGCGAAACAATATCGAGTATTGAAGAAGCACAAGTAATGGCAAGCGTACTTAAAGGCTCAACTAAGCCATGTTATTACGCATTTACCCTAAGTGACGAAGTAACTGAGCAAGCGACACTTCGCTCTGGTGAGCTGGTAAGTGACGCAGTAACGGCTTTGCTTCAACAAAATGTTGCTGGTATTTTCTTTAACTGCTCAATACCTGAAGTTATAGATCAAGCCTTTAGCGATACCAACGCAGTATTAGCCAAGCAAAATAAAAGTGTTGTTTTAGGGGCGTTTGCTAATGGCTTTACACCTATAGCACGCGATTACAAAGCCAACGAAGGCTCACAAGCGTATCGCGATATTTCACCTTCAGAATATCTAGACTTTGCTAAAAAATGGCACAGCCAGGGCGCAAGCATTATTGGTGGCTGCTGTGGTATAGGCCCTGAGTTTATTGAAGTGCTGGTAAACTGGAAAAAGAAACTTGAAAGCGCCTAAGCTTTTAGTGCTTTTTAGGGCTTATTGGCTACACCAATCGTGTTAAGTTATTAGGCATTTATAGCGACAGATAAATAGCGTGATAACAAGGCATAAATATCGACATGTAGCTGTTCTACATGAGAAATTTATAACGCTGTTAGCGCTCTATTTAGCACGTTAGAATGATTAAATATTTAAGTCGATTGGTGTCATTCCCAACACCCAATCAAGCCCTTGTATTGCTGTAGTAGGAAATGCGGTTGCATGGCTCGCCCCTTCAATAACAACGCTTTTTAATTCAATATTGTCACTGCTAAGTGCATTAATTTTTTGCGTTAATAGCTTTGCCCCTGCCACCATATTTTGCCCTTCACCAAAGCTTGGCGTTTCCTTTGCCCCTACCGATATATAAACCTTTGTAGGCACTTTAGGCTTATGTGCTTGTAGCGCTAAAATCGCATTGTTATTAAACCAAACTGATGGGCTGCCAATTATATAATTGTTAAATAAATCAGGCATCGTAAATAAAATAGTCACGCCAAATAAACCGCCTAAAGAATTACCTATATAAGTTTTTTGTGTGCTACTTGCTCGGTAGTTACTTTGTATAAATGGCAGTACAGTATTTTTTAAAAACAGCGCATGGTTTTGCGCGTTACCGGTTTGTTTTTTCCAGCTTTGAGCCTTGTTTGGGGTGTAGTCTCTAATTCGGCTATTAGACCCTCTGGAGCCTTTTTCGTAGCTAATGGCCACAATAATAGCCTCCTGCATATTGCCGCTATTCATAGGAAACAGTGTAGCACCCGCCACAATAGGAAACGTATACGGTGCATCGGTTAAATAAATAACCGGATATATTTTTTCAGGCTGCTTTTTATATGACTTAGGGAGCTGAATAAAAACAGGGTATACCCGTTTAGTAGCAGGCTCAGTTAACTCAATAACACTACTTCTAGGGATTTGGTACGGGGTATTTGCGCTTAATTTAAAACACATTAAAGCGCAGAGTAACAGCAAGTATTTTAAAGCAGTATTCATTTATATTAATTAACCTAAGCCAAGCGTAATAATCGATATTGAATGACTACTTTAACTCACTTTTAGCTTTAGGCTATTAAAAAACAAAGTTAAATATTGAAAGGCAGTGCTACATGTTAGCTGTTTGTAGCACTGATAACACTAAGCTATCTGATCAGATTCAGCGCTTGAACACGGGCAGTTATCGTCATTTTGTTTAAGGCATTGTTGGTAATTAAACCAATGAGCTACAGCAATAAAGGCCGACCCAATTAAAGTAAACGCTTTTTCGGCGACCTCATGTCCTAGCAATACCGCACATATCATAAAAGACAGCCCAATAACGCCGCAGGCCATATAACGTTTAAGCTTATGCTTTTTACAGCCTAAGCTTAATGCCAGTAAACTGGTGGGTAATACCGCTGCAAGAATCCATAAATGAAATTGTTCACTATCTATTTGCAATACGGCAAAGCTTGGTAATAACGCTAAAATAACCGGGGTTGCAAAACAATGTACTGTGCACATTACCGATAACCCAATTGCCATACGATCCATAACACTTTGACTCAACTTCATTATTTCCTCTACTAAATCAGTGTCTCCACTCAAAACGTTACTTTTAAAGAGACATTTTAGTAACAACAGTTAATTGCTATTGATACATTATAACATTTCCCACATAATTGATATAATATAACATCCACCAAAGTAGTCAAATGAAACGTAGATCACAATTAGCTGTTCTCATAGCAGCTTTATTGCCGGCTAGTGTGCTGGCATCCACAATTGAAGGCGTTGTTTTAAACAACAAAGGTAAAGTAGTTACCAATGCAACGATAGAAGTTGAAGGCTCAGATCTTAAAGTAGCCACCGATAAAAACGGTAAATTTGTAATAACCGAGCTAAAAAATGGCTTAAAAGAGCTACATGTTGTAGCCCCTGGCTATGCTCACCTTCATCGCGATATAACAATAACGAATGATGAAAACCAATCAGTTACGTTTAATTTAAAGCGCTCACCTATTGAAGTTATTGATATTGAAGCAACCCCTATTCATATGTCGGCAATGGAATCTGCATCGCCTGTTAGTGTTTTATCTGGCGAACAACTAAGGCGCCAACAAGCCGCAACCCTTGGCGATAGCCTTGAAAAACTCCCAGGCGTTAATACAAATTTTCACGGAAAAGTAGCCAGCACACCTATTATTCGTGGCTTAAGCGGCCCGCGTGTACTCATTACTCAAAATGGCCTTGATGTCAGTGATGTATCTCGCGTTGGCCCCGATCACTCTGTTGCATCGGAGGCGTCTACCGCACAACAAATTGAAGTTTTACGCGGCCCAGCAACACTGTTTTATGGCAGTGGCGCAATTGGTGGCGTAGTAAATGTGGTAGATAACCGCGTACCAACCGACAGTACAACACGCGGCGAGTGGAACGTAGAACATAACTCTGTTGATAACCAAAAAGTGGCCTCGTTTAATGCCACCACTGGCACAGACTCGGTGGCATTTTATGCCGATGCTTTTTGGCGTGAAGCTGATGACTACGAGGTACCTGTAGCCGCAGCTATAGATAACGACGGTGAAGGCCATAGTGGCGATTACAAAGTTGAAAACAGTAATGAAGAGTCTGATGGTTTTACTGTTGGCGCTAGCTATTTAATGGATAACGGCTTTATTGGCTTAGCAGTAGAGCAATTTAATCGTCAATACGGTATTCCAGGCCATACGCACGGCGAGGAAGAAGAGGAAGAACACAGCGACGAAGAAGAAAGCGTATTTGCTGATTTAGAGCAAACTAAAGTGCAATTATTAGGTGAGTACAACCTAGATAATAAATGGCTAAACAAAATAAATCTCCGCGCTGGCCATACCGACTACGAACACGCTGAAATTGAAGGTGGCGCTGTAGGCACCACATTTAAAAACGAAACAAACGAATTACGCATAGACCTACTGCATAACCAATTTAACGAATGGAATGGCGGTATTAGCTTTCATTACAAGCAAAGCGATGTTGAAGCACAAGGTGAAGAGGCCTTTACTCCTCCATCAGAGACCGAAAGCTTTGCTGTAGCGTTAATGGAAGAAAGGCACTTTGGGGATTTTTTAGTGCAGTTAGGTGGGCGTATTGAGCGTGTAACAATTAAAGCAGGCGACGTATTACTGCCAAATATTAACGCTCACGCTCACGCACATGATGAAGAAGGAGAAACCGAAGAGCATGATCACGACCACGAAGAAAGCGCAGAAACCACTCGCGTATTTGACGTAGAGCATGAATTTACGCCAATCAGTTTATCGGCAGGGGTAGTATGGGATTTTACATCTAACTATAATTTAGGACTTTCTGTATCGCGCTCTGAACGTGCGCCCTCTGCCTCTGAGTTGTTATCGTTTGGGCCGCATATTGGTACTGGCACCTACGAAGTAGGCGCACTATCCGATTTAGATGACGATGGACATTTAGGTTTATCTGATCAAGCAATAGATCTGGAAACAGCCAATAATATCGATTTAACCCTACGTAAAACTCAAGGCGATGTTGGCTTTATTTTAAATGCCTTTTACAACCAAGTAGATAACTACTATTACCAAATAGACACTGGTTTATACGCCGAAAGTGGACACGACCATGGCGATGAAGAAGAAGGCGCTGACGAACACGACCATTCATCAGAGCTACCTGTTTATTTATTTAAAACAGACGACGTAATTTTACACGGTTTTGAAGCGCAAATTGCGTGGCAATTAACCGATGAATTTAAAGTAGATTTATTCTCTGATTACGTGCGTGCACGCCTTAAAGACGGCGGCGATTTACCCCGTACACCACCGCTTCGTTTTGGTAGCGAGTTAAGCTATCAAACAGATAAATTAAGTGCGCATATTCACGTTACTCGCTATCAAAAGCAAGACCGCACAGCCCCACAAGAAACAGCCACAGGCGGTTACACATTGGTTGATGCAAGCATCTCTTATGACCTTTCAGTATTAAACCAAGATATGTCTGTGTACCTACGAGGCACTAACTTAACAGATACAGAAGCACGCGTGCACAGCTCGTTTGTAAAAGATATAGCACCACGTCCAGGGCGTAGCTTTGCGCTAGGCATTCGCGGTTATTTTTAAGCATTAAAAAATTATAATTAAAGGAAATAAACATGAAAAAACTATACAAATTAAAGCTTATTGCACTGGCTATTAGCACTACATTTATTACAGCCTGTAGCGATGCAGAGACCAATATTGTAGAAAAAGATCCTATTGTTGTAGAAGACGAGCACGATCATGCCGATGATGATCACGACCATGATGATGGCTACACTATTGACTCATTAGGCAGGTTAGCTGTGCTTGCAGGCAACAGCAACGAAGCCAGCTTTTATGACCTAGATGACAACGCTTTACTTGAAACATTTACCCTGACGAATGATTCTAACACGCTATCGTCATCACCTGATTTTCGTTATGCCGTTATTGCAAGCCGCGCACAAGATTACTTAGGCTTTATTGATGGTGGTTTATGGCGTGAAGACCATGGCGAGCACCTGCACGATTACGAGCAAAGCCCAGCGGCTAGCAGCTATGAGTTAACAAGTGGTAGTCGCCCTACACACTTAATAACTCACGACGGGCAATTAGCTGTTTTTTATGATGGTGATGCAGACTCAGGCACGGTTGCCTCTGTTGAAGTATTAACAGATAACAACATAACAAGCGCAACAGCAAGCCTGCCTGGTATTAGCTACGATATTAATATGCACGGTGTAGCAGAGCCTCGCGGTGAGCATTTATTATCAACCATTCGCCGTGATGACAGCGAAAGCACATCGGTTGCTAAAGTATTGCCAGACCAAGTAGGTGTTTATCATTTTCATGATGGTGAATACGAGCTTGAACAAACCTTAGAAGTTACGTGCTCTGATTTACACGGTGCAGCACAAAACCATGACTATGTAATATTTGGTTGTAGCGATGGCGTGTTATTAGCCCACCAGCACGAAGATGAATACGAAGCTGAAAAAATAGCGAATATTGCAGCCGTTGGCGATTTACGTATTGGTAGTATTTATGGCCACGAAGATAGCGAGACCTTTATTGGTGTAGCGTCTGGCCATGGTGGCGGCGAAGCCGTAATTGTAACTATTAACCCAGCAACAGCACAAATGGAAGAATTAGAATGGCAACTAGCCGATGGCGCAAGTGCTGTGTCGTACTCTTTTTCTGCCCATGGCGAGCACTTTTTAATATTAGACAGCTTAGGCTTTTTAAATGTATTTAGCGCACACGACCATGATGGCGAAATGCATTGGGAGCATGAAGGCCAAGTTGATATTACCGAGCAAGATGTATCAACCATGCCTGAGGGTATGAGCTTTAGCATGACAGTGGCACAAAATGGTCAGTTTGCTTATGTAGCCGACCCTATTGCTCAGCACGTTGTGCAAGTACACCTTGAAGACTTAGAAATTGAAAGTGAGCTAGAGTTAACTTTTCCACCTGCAAGCATTACCTGGTTAGGGATTGCACAAGAAATAGAAGATGAAGATCACGACCATTAATTTAAAACTAACGCTTTAAGTTAAAGCCACAAAACAAAAAACCCGTAATTAGGTCTACTAATTACGGGTTTTTTACAGCTATTTATTTAGCTCTATTGTTACTTACGGCGCCAGCCACTCCATACATCATCTATATCATCGGCTTTATTTTTTTTCTTTTTCTTGCCTGTGCCTTCTGGTTTTGCCATTGGCTTTTCATTTTTAAGCGCCTCGGCAGCATCAAGATTAGCTTGGTTAACGGCAAAGCCAGCTATTTCCTCACGTTCAAGACGTAGTTTGTTTTTCTTCTCGATTATTTTAAAGTGATGCAAATCTTCATAATCAACCAATGAAAGTGCTAAGCCTACTTCACCAGCACGGCCGCTTCGACCAATACGGTGCATATAATCAGAAGGGCTTCGTGGTAGATTAAAGTTTATTACCACTGGCAGCTTTTCAATATCTAAACCACGTGCAGCAATATCGGTTGCGATAAGTACTTCGATTTCGCCCGCTTTAAATTTTTCTATTACGCGAGTACGCTCACTTTGGCCTTTATCGCCATGGAAAACTTGTGCATTAACACCGCGCTTTTCAAGTTTACTGGCTAAGTGTTCACAGTCTTTTTTAGCGTTTACAAAAATCAGCGCTTGGCGCCATTTATGTTTTTTAATTAAATGCGCTAAAACAGTAGTTTTCTCGCCTTTATTTACGGTAAAAACACGCTGTACTAACGTACTTTCGTCTTTACTTTGAACTTGTATTTCAACAGGGTCGCTTAATAGATCTTGCGTTAATAGCTGAACTTGCTCAGGGAAAGTAGCTGAAAACAACATTGTTTGTTTTTTAGCAGGCATTAACGCTAAAAGCTCAGCAAGCTCTTCAGTAAAACCAAGGCTTAGCATGCGGTCGGCTTCATCAAGCACAAGCGTATTTAGTTTATCGAGCTTAATAGCATTGCTTGAGATTAAATCGAGTAAACGTCCTGGTGTTGCCACTATAATATCAGCACCGCCACGAAGAGCCTGCATTTGTGTATTAACCGACACACCACCAAACACTGCTACTGTTTTAATCGCGCCATTAAAGTTTGCAGAGTACGATTTAACACTATCGGCCACTTGCGTAGCAAGCTCACGGGTAGGTACCAAAATAAGCCCCGTTACAAAGTTACCTTTGCTTGCAGTACTTTTAGCGCCCTGCTCTAGGAAAGCTTTTTGCAACATAGGTAATGCAAACGTTGCTGTTTTACCTGAGCCAGTATTTGCCCCTGCAATTAGATCACTGCCCGCAAGCACACTAGGTATAGCCTTAGCTTGAATTGGCGTAGGCTGGGTATATTCCAAATCGGTTAATCGAGCTAATAGCTCTGGAATAAGGCCAAGTTCGGAAAAAGTGCTAGGGCTTGTGGCTGAGGTCATATTTATTACGGGCTTATTGCTAAAAAAGTAGCCTGCAATTTTAGCGTATTTAGCGCTTATTAAGTAGGTATTAGTGATTTAAATGTAGTTTTAGAAAAAGAGAACTGTTATAGAGTGGATTCGTGCATCTGATAATTGAATTTACAACACAAAATAGCCTTTTTAATCGAACGAAGCTTTATGCTGTAAAGTAACAGGTAGAATCATACCTACCCATTACTATTGAAAACGAAGTTTATTTTTTAAAATGGCTTTTTACTTTATCTCTAAATGCTTTGCCAAATTTAGAATGATCATTGAGCTCATGGCGAACTCTGCCGGCAACAATACAAGGGGAGATACTAAGGCTACTCGCAAATTTACGGACTGAACTAGTATCTTGCATTTCTAAATGGTTCAAATAACCTGATGGAATTAAGCTTTCTTGGGCCAATGCATCGGCTTCTTGTTCAACTTTATCGCCACCTTCTGCATCTAAATTATCCAAGTACCAAGTCTCGGTTCCATCTAAATGCAACGCGATATGCGCTAATTCATGCATTAAAGAAAACCAAAAGTTATCTAACTTATCGTGGCGTAATGTAAGTGCAACAACAGGGTTCCCGCTTGCACAAATACATACAGCACCGTCCAAATACGTTTTTGGTAAGTGACCTTCAATAATTAAATGAAGACCATGGCGGTTTAAAAACTCTTTAGCTAATTTAGGCCCCTGATCAGACCACGACAATTGCGCTAATTTTTTCATCCAATTAGCATCAACAGTCCCTTTTACATATTTTACTGGGAGCTGCTCCAATTGCGCTTTTTGTAAAACCCTAACTTGCCAAGCCCATAAAGCATAGCTATCAGTCTCTTTGTCATTTGAGCGTAAATGAGCTGTGGTTCTTAACAATGCTGGTTTTAAAGAAAATCCATTGGGTACAGACGTTAAAAACTGATTAAGCTTCTCAATTGAATACTCTTTCAATTCATTTATTGAGCCTTTAAATCCTTCAAAATATCCACGAGATCGCATTTCAGTTATAGGAAAGGCATCCCAATTAATATCTTTTGAGATAGCGCTTTTATCGCAAGGCTCTTTAATCAACACATCAGCAGATATTCCTAAGCCCGCGCTTAGCTTACGAATCATATTAAGGCTTAAACTTCGTGTGCCGTTTAGTACTTCAGTTACTTTAGAAGCAGATCCAAAATAAGGCACTAAATCTTTTTTAATCAAGCCCTGTTGCTCCATACGAAATTTTATTGCTTCAATTGGATCAGGGGAGTCAATAGGAAACGCTTCTTCCTCGTACTTTTCAATTAAAAATGCCAGTAAGTCCAGCTCATCACTTTCTGCTGAATCTGGAGCGGGATCAAAATCCATTAATATCATGACACGCGCTAAAGCTTGCTCATGATCTTGAGACGATTTAATTAACTTAATGTGGCCCATAATACCTCCTTAAAAGCGTTGCTTGTCATACTCCGAATGGGTTCCAACCCATTCAATCACAGCAATGCCATTTTGATATCTCACTTTCACAACTAACCTGTAATGGTTACCTTTTACATTAAAGATCACCCTATTATCAGCTAAAAAATCTGCGCTTCGATATCGGCTCTTTATATCTTGGGGTGTTTTCCACTCAGCTTCATTGGCTTCTGAAAACCAAACTTCAAGTGCTTTTTTTGCGTTAGCATGCTTTTGACTAAACTCTGTAAGTTTGTCTCTTCCTAAGACCTTCATCTTGCCTCAAAGTTCCCAACAAGGGAATTATAGTTATTATTACCAAAAAGGGAAGTTAAGTTTTTTCTTACTTCAAATACTTAACAGCTATAACATTTAGAGTATGCTTGCTTCAAAATTAGTTTATCACTAAGTTAATTAAGAGTACTATTAATTATCAAAAGGGTATATTTACTAATAATCAGTAAGTTAAGAAAAAAGGAATTTCAATTGTTAAAGCGTATTACGTTGGTTGGTGAACAAAGAAAAGTTCTCACATTAAATCATGAAGGCCCAATACAAATTAAGGGGGCTGCCGGTAGTGGAAAGACTACCGTAGCTGTTTACCGTGCATGCCATTTAATGGATACCCATGCTGATATGTTTGAACCTAGTAAAGTCGCTATTTTCACTTTCGGTACAACTCTATCAAATTATCTATCTACGCTAACCCATAGCCTTAACGAAAATGATTACTCTAGTATGAAAATAATAAATTTTCATAAATGGGCTTTTGCTTTTATCCTCCAAAATGGTAAAAATTTGTTTGGGAAAACACTTTTCGATAATCAAATACAGTCAATATTGGCTCAAATAATCCGTTCGATTCCTAAAACTACCGAAAATTCACGAATTCTGAGTAAATCCCTAGATTTTTTCACGGATGAAATTTCATGGTTGAAAGGTAAGCTTATTAATTCTAAAGATGAATATATATCAACAGTTCGCTCTGGAAGAGGCACAAAGGACAGGGTTACAGCTAAAGATAGAGAAACTATATGGGAAGTTTTTACAAAATATAATCAAGCGTTGCTAGCGCAAGGTAAGGTTGATTTTGATGATTATGCCTTGCTAACTCTTAATATTATCAAGGAAAAAGGCAATGCCTTTGATCCTCCTTTCACTCATTTAGTGATAGACGAAGCGCAAGATTTAAATAAAGCTCAAATGGCAGTATTAGTTAAAATTGTATCTAAAACAACTAATAGCATCACAATAATTGCTGATGCAGCCCAGCGTATTTATAAAAGTGGTTTTAGTTGGAAAGAAGTCGGTTTAAACGTGGCAGGTGGTAGAACAGTCGAATTTAAAATAAATTACCGTAATCCCCAACCAATAGCCAAAGCGGCATTATCATTATTAGCCAAAGACAATGACTCTGAAGAGTTTACGAGTGTAGAAGTTAATACGACCGAGGGTGATAAACCGGTTATTAAAAAATGTAATAGCTTATTTGAAGAGTACGCATTTATTGCTGCAAGCATCCAAAAAATAACACGTAACTCACCGAATGAAACAGTTTGTATATTACATCGCACCAATAGAGGTGTAGATAATGCAGTTAGACAATTAGCTGGGTTTAACATTAATGCAGTAAAAGTAAAAACTAATGATAGCAATAGTTCCGTAGTTAAAGCGTTAACTATGCAGGGAGTCAAAGGGCTACAATTTGACCATGTCATTATTTTAGATTTAAATGACGACAATTTACCTATTCTGTCAGGCTTTAGCGAGCCTGACGACGACCTTCACTTAACGACTGAAAGGCGCTTACTATATACTTGTATGACACGAGCAATGAAATCATTACTCATTACCTATTCCGGCAAACCCTCTCGATATATCGCTGAGATAGACCCTAGTTTGATTGAGTTGCAATAGTCAATGACAATCGCACAACGTATTAACGAAAGAAAAATCGATAGTCTCTACCATTTCACTACTATTGAAAATCTATTTAGTATTTTAGAGCGGGAATTTATTTATTCCCGAACTTTAATCGATCAACTTAAACTAACAAATGATGGGTTTTACACTGGGGATTATGTTGATCACATGGACGCTGAACGGCTTGATGGTTTAAGAAACTACATTAACTTAAGCCTATCTCGACCTCATTGGTATTTATTAAATAAGTACTCTAAACGCCCAGAATTAAAACATTTTGATTGGTGTATTTTGCAATTAAATACGGAGCCTTTATTGCGGCCAGACACTTTGTTTTCAGTCTGTAATGCCGCTTCAAATGCAGCAAAAAATTATGGTATTAATCCGGGGTTAAATGCGTTCGACAACATGTTCAAAGAGCAAGTTAAAACGCCATCAAAAACATATAGTAGACAAAACCTACCGTCGCATTTCACCACTGATATTCAAGCTGAAGTGTTAGTCAAAGATCAAATTTCGATTCAAAACATTAAAACTGTTCATCTCCCAAGCGAAAAAAAATTAAAGCAGTACCAAGCAGCATTTAATTTACTTTCTTTAAAGTCTGACTTATTCGCAGTAAACGAACCATTATTTACTGCGCCTATTCTTAGATAAGATTCTTTTGTACAGGCTTCTGTATAGTTCCCTCTGCATCTTGCATCATTAGTTGCTTATATTTATTCGAGTCCTCTAGAACGGATTGTAGTTGACCTGAGTTAAATAGAGCAATATACAGCGCAACAGAGCGAGCCTGACAATTAAAGCTTTTAGCCGGATTGAATTCTATATCGGTAAAACTATCAAACGCTAAAACGGCTGAGGCTAATTCACTTTGACGATATAATGCGTTTATGTATATCCAATCATAAAATAAGGTTTTAGGCTCTAAAGGCCACACACCTTCTTTGCCTCTAAAACCGACCATATCACCTGATTCTTTTAATCGAATATCACGTTTCGCCTCTAGTGGTGTTGTTTGTAACAAATCTTTAAATGGACCACCCTGTTCAAATATCTTTGCTGCTTGAAAAATGTTTTCTACAGCCACATATTGGCCATTGCCTAATTCCACTTTTAAATTAAATGCACTAAGGGCAGTACCTATTTCCAAACTACTTTTCGAAGAAATCTCTAATGACGATTTTCCTAGCCCAAGTGCATCAATAGCTTCATGGAACTCCACAATTGATTTTTGTTTCTGCGACACGGCAAAGCCAGCATGCCACTTAAATTCAACCATGACTTCCTTAACAAATGGGAAGTCCTTTGACGGGATGAAAACAGGTCTACTGGCCATTGTGTGTTGTTCCCTCTAACATTCTCATATTGTTTTTATTGTGCCTTTTGACTGTTTTTTTCTTTGCTTTTTACTTGAAAGAGCCTCACGTTCAGCTTTAACATTTGTAAGAAAAGATTGAGTGAGGCTACTGGCGCACTCTAATGACGCATTGGCTTTTTGCTCCATGCGGTTAAAGCTCATCGTGTTCAGAAAGAAAATAAAAGTTACCCATTATATTTTCCACAGCTAACTCCATTTAAGCCTTGATTCAACTTAGTGAGTATTTGTTTTTTAAACTTAAATTTCTATTATTGAATACTCTTAAGTTTATTACTAATAGTAATATACCAATATAAGTTGAAAATTATACATTCTTAATCAAAAAGGTATACATACAAAAAACGGCCACTTATTGTGGCCGTTTTAGTTGCATACTTTAAAGCTAGTAGCGTGCTTTTTAGATTCGAACTTTGGCGATAGTTGCGCACATTAAACAGTGTTTTAAACATTATTTAACGTGCAAAAAAATCATAACGCATTGATTTTACTCAACCGTAACAGATTTAGCTAAGTTACGTGGTTGGTCAACATCGGTACCTTTAATTACCGCTACGTAGTACGACAGTAACTGTAATGGCAGTGTGTAAACAATTGGCGCAATTATGTCGTCAGTGTGGTTTACGTTGATTACACGCATTGTGTCGTCTGACTCAAAGTGTGAATCTTTATCTGCGAATACGTAAATAATGCCGCCACGTGCGCGTACTTCTTCTACGTTTGATTTAAGCTTTTCTAATAACTCATTGTTTGGTGCTACAACAATAATTGGCATGTCAGCATCAATAAGTGCGAGTGGGCCATGTTTTAGCTCGCCCGCTGCGTAGGCTTCTGCGTGAATGTACGAAATCTCTTTAAGCTTAAGCGCACCTTCCATTGCGATTGGATATTGTGAGCCACGACCTAAAAACAGTGAGTGATGCTTGTCGGCAAATTCTTCTGCAAGGTCTGCAATGCCATCTGCAAGCAGTAATGTTTCTTCAAGCTTAGCAGGTAGTACTTTTATAGCATTAACAATAGCACTTTGATCAAGCTGTTTTTCTTGAGCTATAGACGCAGTAAGCATTAACAAACCAACTAATTGCGTTGTAAATGCTTTAGTAGAAGCCACGCCTATTTCAGCGCCAGCTTTAGTCATAAAGGCTAGGTCTGATTCGCGTACAAGCGATGAACCAGGTACGTTACAAATGGTCATTGAGGCCATGTAACCTTGCTCTTTAGCTAGGCGTAATGCAGCTAGCGTATCGGCAGTTTCACCCGATTGAGAAATAGTAACAAGTAAGCTATTTTCATGAACAAACGACTGACGGTATCTAAATTCTGAAGCTATTTCTACATTACAGCTAACGCCTGCAAATTGCTCAAGCCAATAACGTGCAACCATACCTGAATGGTAAGACGTACCACAGGCAATAATTTGCACGTGTTTTACGTCTTTAAATATTTGCTGAGCGCTTTCGCCAAAGGCATCAATTGCTACGCGGTCGTCGTTTAAACGCCCTTCAAGGGTATTACGTACCGCAAGTGGTTGCTCGTAGATTTCTTTTAGCATGTAGTGGCGGTAGTCGCCTTTGCCTGATGCATCTTGTGTAATGTTTGACTCAATCACTTCACGCTCTACAGCGTCGCCATTTTCATCAAAAATTTCTACTGTGTCACGTGTAATACGCGCTACATCGCCTTCTTCTAAAAAGATGAAGCTACGAGTAACAGGTAATAGTGCTAACTGATCAGAAGCTATAAAGTTTTCGCCAAGGCCTAAACCAATAACAAGAGGGCTACCTGAGCGCGCTACAATGATTTCGTTGTCGTTCGCTTTATCAAATACAACTGTACCAAAAGCGCCTTCAAACTGTTTAACAGCAGCTTGTACTGCTGTAAGTAAACTAGTGTGCTGCTTACGAAGCTTATGAATTAAGTGCACCATTACTTCGGTATCGGTTTCAGATAGAAACTCGTAGCCTTCTTCTTTAAGCGATGCGCGTAAGCTTGCGTGGTTTTCAATAATACCGTTGTGCACAAGTGCTAACTGGTTGTTTGATACATGTGGGTGTGCATTTGCTTCTGTAACGCTACCATGTGTTGCCCAGCGCGTATGTGCAATACCTGTATGACCGCTAACACCTGCTTTTTCTAGAGCTGCTTCTACGTTAACTACTTTACCTACTGCTTTTACAGTATTTAGCGTAGAGCCTTCTAGTAGTGCTACACCGGCAGAGTCGTAGCCACGGTATTCAAGTCGCTTCAGCCCTTCAATCAGTATTCTATTTACTGGACGTTCTGCAACTGCCCCAACTATTCCACACATAATCTCTCCAATAATCTTGTATATTTACCACTTTGTGGCTACTCAATAAATTCAGCGCAAATTAGTTTTACACCACACGCCTCAATTGCTTTGCGCTTTTCATCTGCTAAGCCATTGTCGGTTATTAATGTGGTTACTATTTTCCACGGTAATTCTAAATTTGGTATTTTTCGGCCAATCTTATCTGATTCAACCATTACAATTACTTCACGAGCCGCTTTTGCCATTACTTGGCTCAAACCAACTAACTCATTAAAGGTTGTTGTGCCACGTTTTACATCTATACCATCCGCACCAATAAAGAGCTGATCAAAGTCGTAAGAGCATAATACGTTTTCGGCAACTTGCCCCTGAAATGATTCAGAATGTGGATCCCATGTTCCACCGGTCATCAAAAGTGTTGGCTCGTTCTCAAGTGCTAATAAACGACTCGCTACTTTAATTGCGTTTGTCATTACAACTAGCCCACGCTTATCAGCAAGCTCGGGGATCATCGCAGCAGTAGTACGCCCGCTATCAATAATAATGCGGTTATGATCTTTTATAAGTTTTGCTGCTGCCTTAGCTATAGCTACTTTGCGCTTTGAATCTATTTCATCGCTAACAATTTCTTTAGGCAGAGCAATAGCACCGCCGTAACGGCGCAGCAATAAGCCACTTTTTTCAAGCGCGGTTAAATCTTTTCGAATGGTTACTTCAGATGTTTGAAACTGCTGTGCTAACTTTTCAACGGCTACTTCACCTAATTCATTAACTTGAACCAGTATATTGTGACGACGCTGCTGTGTGTTTCGTTTAGTCATAAAGCTCGTGAATTAAGTTTCATTTCGAAAGTTATGCGATTTTAAACGAAACAACCTAAATGGCAAGTGAATGAGTAAAAAAAGCGCAATGTGCGCTTTTTAATTTAACAGCATGTAGATGTGGTGAAACATTCTAACTTGCTCAGTGAGCTAGAAACTAGATTACTGAGCACGCTATTATTTTTTAGTTCAAATAAGGATATATTAAAAACTCACTACCTAAAATATATAAACTCCAAGAATCACGCTCATCTTTTTGAATTAATACATCGTGGTAATTATTCGAGATTTGTGGACTCTCCCAAATAACTTGATTTGATAACTTATCCACTAGGCTAATTGTTTTTTCTATAGAGTAATGCGCCAGATAGTTTCGGCCATAAACGCCACCTATAGCTTCATCGAGGATTTTCTCTTTGTGGTAAATTGTAAAGCCCTTAATTTGTTGTTCGTCCAAAATTTCTAATGCTTTCGTTTTCGTATCTAATACTATTAAACCACCTTCTTCATCGAAAGTACCAAAAGTACGATAATCAATTATTAGCTCTAGTTGAGGATCTGAATCTAGCTGAATAGCATGTACATGCGCTACATGGCTTGTTGTTTCTTGTAAGAAATCTAAAGGTACAGGCCAATTGCTACTGTCAATTGAAATGGGTGATAAGCTTGGATTTTCGTAAAAAGCTATACCTAAATCGTAATAACCTATTATTATTTTTGACAACTCCTCAGACGGCAAGTAAGGAAAGTAGGCTCTTGATACGACTTCTCCTGTTTGTTTAGCGATTGTGTAATATCTAATATCACTTTTAAAGCTCAAGTGTGTTTCGGACTCTGTAAAAGCAAAATCATACGAATTAGAAAAAGTCACTTCTGCAACGCTAGTTTGCCAAATTACACTGGTTGAACCTGTATTGCGTTTAACAATAAATGTCTCGTTGTTAATTTGAGTTAATGAATACTCAATTTGATTTTCATTATCTTGCGTTAACAGCATCTCTCCAGTGAAAGTAACAGGTGCATTATTGTGCGTTACCTTAGCCGAACGGCCAAAATCTGAAATGCTAACCGTATCATCAACAGCACCAACAATATGAAGATTAGGAAGTTGACCTTGAGCCACTGATGAATACTCAAGCTGCCATAGCCCATTCTCATAGCTAAAGCTTTGCATCGCATATTCTTCGTATAAATAACTTCCTTCTAAACTATCTGTTTTGCTTACTAATAATGACTGTATTCCATCATTATCAAAATCAACAGCACCTATTACTCTCCCAATGGGGTTTTCAGCAATAGATACAGAGAACAATTGCCACTGCTGATCAAAGTAATAAAGCTCTTTTGAATTAGAAAAATAAACATGACTATAAGGACTATCTACTTCAAGGCTAATCGAAATACCATCATTGAAATTAGTCTCAAACTTTTCACTACCCACCTGCAGTTCACCACCTTCCCACCATATTAGTTCACTATAATGTTCGGAGGCCTTATATCTAGTTACACGACAATTATCACCACTGGTAAATGCCTTAAATTTATATTCAGAATAGGGTCCTATCAGGTATTTGTTCTGTTTGACATCAAATATACTTTCCCTATCAATTAACTCTTTAAAGCCGTCGTTATTCAAATCACAAACTTGAATCAAGCGATTTGAATAATTAAGTGAAAGGTCCGGCGCAACAATAAGCGTAGTGATAGAAAGATCATTTCCATTAATAAGATAGCTATCATACGAATGCCCCGCCGAAAGAAGAATATCTTCAATACCATCGCCGTTATAATCAAATACCATAGAGTTATAATTTTCAGCCGAAACATCATCTATCAGCAAACTACTTGAACCCTCATTAGTTAAAAATATTTGATGTTTAGCTGCCTCTTGGTTGTAAGTAATACTTAGCCAATTTAGTTGCGTCCCTGACTGATTCAGAAATGCACCTACATGCTCAACATTTGAAGGTAAGGGAGGTATCCATTTATTGTATTCTAGCAACCCTGTCTCACTGAGACTTAAGATATAATTATCATTACCGCGTAATACACCCCTTTTTTGGTTCGAAAGCTTAATTGAAGCTACACTGGATGTTGAGTTGTTCACATAACCAACTGAGCGATTATCTACGCCACCGAGTGATTGAAGGTTGATTTGGTGCTTAATTCTTATTTGATTGTCAGAGTTTGAGATATCAACAGCAAAATTTACGTTTAAATTACTACCAAAGTCAGGCGCGTTGCTTAACCAATTAATCTCTCCTTGTTCTGAAATCGAGATATTACTTGGCCCATAAGCAATTTTGTATTCAAAAGGACCATCGAACTCATCATTAGATAAGTTAATAATGGCTGTATAGTGTTCACCTAATTCTATTTCATCATATGCAGTAATGTCAGAAACAATTGCTGGCAGTTTTTCTAATTTAAACTCATGCTCCACAGTATTTTCTGCACCACTTGGGTCTACAACTGTTAACGAAATACGATAAAGGCCAGGTAGGTCTCCAATAAAGTCAATTTTGCTACCGGTGCCAAGTTGCCAACTAGCATTCTGCGGAAAAGTTATTAATTTCCACTCATAACCTAATGGTTCAAAATCAGGGTCCTTGGACTGCGTTGCATCAAGAGTAAGGATAGAGTGTCGTAGAGCTTTGTTCGAGCCTGAAATACTTGCTATAGGAATAGAGTTGGCAGTATTGTTATAAACATTATCTAAGTCAGTTAAATAAAACTCTAGTGGCAAAAATTCATTAGATAGATGTATGGTCGAAATGCCATTAGCTTTGAGAGCTACACTAGCAGTATTTTGTGATATTAGGGTGTACTTTGCTCCTATTATTGAAGGCAGAGATATATCATTGGTTGGATAAAACTCATCAGTTTTTATTGTTAGTTTTCCTAAATCACTAAAATAAACTTCGCCATTAAAACCAATACCATACCCAACATTGGTTGCATCTAAAACAGCATCAAGCCTTACATTAGAGAATAAAATATCAAGGGAATTTTCATCAGCACCTTTAAATTGAATATTCACAGTAGCGCTACTGTCACTATTTACTCCCTGACTATTAGCAATAGCAAAACCTTCTGTTAAATAGGTAACCCCAAGCACTTCGTTACTAATTGTTAAACTAGGTACTACCCCATATTCTAAAACAAATTCAGCGTTAGAGTTTTCGATATAAATATCAGATTGCCCATTAAAAACCCACCCAGCAGCAGAGCAATTGTTATAAGTAATTATATAGTGCTGATTAGCCTCTTCCTCTTTCATCTCAGCAGAGCCTGTAACACAACCGAAATTATCAGATTGGTTATCTAGCACTGGGTCGTGGAGAAATAGATTTTGATAATCCTCTCCAAATACTATGGAATTTAGGCTATCTATTAGATATGAGTACTGAGTTGTTAGTTGAGTTACATTACTTGCTGTTATTTCAAATAAAGATAATTCACCGTCATAGGTAGGCGTATTTTGATAATCAGGCTTAACAAATTTAGTTTTTCCAGAAGAACCAGAATCATTATTAGCAGGTTGGCTGGCATCATTACCCCCTCCCCCACAACCGGCTAAAATAATTGTTAAACAGAATAATTTAGTTTGTTTATTTAATTTCATTACTTACTCCTTGTAACATGAATTTTACATTATTAAAGCTTTTTTAAAAAGGAATATAATAAAAGTCAAAATTTGTTTAAAACCTTTTTAGCCCATACAAAAAGGTAATAACAACTTTTCAGTAAAATATATAAGCATGAGATAATACTTAATAATGTATGCATATAAATGAATAACAAACTCAATGAAATTATTTAATAGCGTGACTAAGCCATATTTAATGCAAAGAAAACAAACAGGCGAGATATGCCGATTATTCAATAAAAGCCCGAGTAAAGGTAATTTAAAACGCATTAAAGAGCTATTCGCTCAATGCGGTGAAGGCGTAATTATAGAGTCAGGGTTTCATTGCGATTATGGCAATCAAATAGTTATTGGTGATCGTACTTTTATAAATATTAATTGCACACTCCTAGATTCGCCATTAGCCAATTACTCAATCACCATAGGTGATGACTGTTTAATAGGCCCGAACGTTCAGCTTTTATCTGTGTCACATGCTACTAATCCAGCAGAAAGGCTTAATAAAGAAAACTTTGCAGCCCCTATCGCGTTAGGCAATAACGTATGGATTGGCGCAGGCGCTATTATTTTAGCGGGTGTGAGTATTGGTGAAAATAGTATTGTGGGTGCAGGATCTGTAGTAACTAAAAATGTAATGGCTAATACCGTAGTAGCGGGTAATCCAGCTCGTGAAATAAGAACACTATAGTTATTACCGATGTGATTTTAACGTCGGGAGTCGCTGCGCTCGCCCGGCCTACGAGATGGGTGTTGCTGTGAGTGGATGATAATTGCGCACATTTTACTTTTCTGCAGACGTAAAAAAGCCCGAATCGTTAGATTCGGGCTTTCTACAATTTGAAGCCTGGTAATGTCCTACTTTCACATAGCAAATGCTACACTATCATCGGCGCTGTTTCGTTT
>NZ_JACJFA010000010.1:0-148309 GCF_014164345.1 Pseudoalteromonas sp. SG43-5 | reverse complement strand
GCCTGGTGATAACATCAAGATGACAGTAACTCTAATCGCACCAATCGCGATGGATGAAGGTCTTCGTTTTGCTATCCGTGAAGGTGGTCGTACTGTAGGTGCTGGTGTTGTAGCAACTATCGTAGAGTAATAATTAACTTTTAAGTTAATTGTTAGAAAAAAGGTCACTCAGGTGGCCTTTTTTAATGCCTGAAGAAAAGTGTCATATGAAGGTGGTGCTCTTACCTTAAGCGTAGGTACTTTGTAGCAACAGTCAAAGAGTAATAATTAACTTTTAAGTTAATTGTTAGAAAAAGGTCACTCAGGTGGCCTTTTTTAATGCCTATAGAAAAGTGATTAGCTCCTATATAGCTTTATTGCCGTAGCTTGGGTTGAGTTTTGCGAAGCCTGAGGAAAAAGGTTGCTGAAAATAACTATAAGCACGGCTAGGCCGCGCTTATATTGAGTTGGCTCTAGGTCTTTTAGCCAATTACTAATATATGATAAAAGCTTTAGTGTTTCTTCGCATACTCTTGCGCTTGTTTTAAAACTCTTAATAAATTGCCACTTAAAATCTTTTTAATATCTTTGTCGCTGTAATCTCTATCCATTAAACCTTGGACAAGATTTGGGTAGCTAGATACATCTTTTAAGCCGATAGGTAATGAGTCGCCAACTCCATCATAATCAGAGCCAATACCTACATAATCAATACCAATTAGCTCAACTACGTGATCAATATGGTCAAGTACTTGCTCAAGACTTGCAAATGGATACGGATTTTTAGCACGGTACGCAGCATCAAAATCTTTACTTAACTTAGTGCCTTCTTTTTTAGCTGACTCTTTTGTACTTTTTAATTGCTTGCCCCAACTACCTGCTTTAGCGGTAACAAAGCTTGATCCAAAGTTGATTTGAATAACGCCGCCATTTTCTTTCAGCGCTAATAGCATATCGTCATTCATATTACGCTCAAAGCCAGGCGTGTATTTACGAAGTGATGAATGAGAGGCAATTACTGGTGTTTTAGAAAGCTCCATAACCTGATAAAACGCATCATCAGAAATATGCGATACGTCAATTAGCATGCCTATATTATTCATTTCAGTGACAAGCTTTTTACCAAATGGGCTTAAGCCTTTCCATTTACGGCGTATATCGTAAGACGAATCCGAAATATGGTTGCTTTGCGAGTGCGCTAGCGTGATGTAACGAATGCCACGGTCGTAAAAGTGCTGAAGGTTTTTCATATCACCTTCGATTGGAGAGCCATTTTCCATACCCATGGCTATAGACAGCTTACCTTGTTTAAATTGCTCTTCAATATCAGAGCTTGAGCTCGCAATAGCAAACTTATCGGGTGCGCGCTGGACTATGGCTTCCATACTATCAATCATTTGATTGGCTAGCTGGTAGCTTTTTCCTTTACCTTCAAATTCCAAATGCGCAGGAATATAAATCGACATAAATGGGGCGTTTAAACCGCCTTTTACAGCGCGAGGATAGTCAAAATCGCCATCACTAGTTGCTTTGGTTACATCAACCCAGCTTTCGTGAATTCGATAAGGTACGTCAATATGGGTATCAATTAAAATGGTATCTTTAGCGAGTTTAATTGCCTTATCAGATGCTGTTATTGTTTGTTCTGCTTGGGCTTGACTAGTTAAAGCTAGTGATATGGCTACCACTAGAGTGCTGAGTTTTATCATGTTTTGGCTCTTTGGGTAAAAAGCCATTGTGTACGTTCAATTCAAAAGTTACAAGTACTACGCCCTAATCAAACGACTGTGCTTGATGCTCTTCACTTTGCAGCGCTTTAAATTCGCCTTTTGAAATTATAGTTACAGACTCATGTAATTCTGAGAAAAATACCATGGCTTCGCCATTTTTAAGCTGTAGCTTAACTTGGTTAACTTTAGATTCGATGCTTGCCTCTACTTCACCATAATCGGTACCTTCGCGTAATACGTAGCTTTCGATTAAGTTATAAAGAGTGTCTTGATCGAGTTGTTCAAAAGGGATAATCATTACTACTTGTTACTCGCTTTATTTGATACGTGCTGGCTAAAATAATGAGGGACGGCTTTTTCTAACCAAAATATAGGTTTAAACGGATTTTTACCGCTAATAAAACCAACATGCCCGCCCTTGTCAGAGATGCGCAGCGTAACATGCTCACTTACGTCTTGCCTACTCGGTACGGCTTTAATTGAGAGCATAGGGTCGTCTTTGGAATGAATAATAAGTGTGGGTACAGCGATATCTTTCAAATACGGCATAGCACTGGCTTTACGGTAGTAATCGTGTGCGTTTTCAAAACCATGTAGAGGGGCTGTTAACTGATTATCAAACTCTAATAAATCGTCAATTTTCATTAACTGTTTTGGCGTTAATGAAATTTGCTGCTTAATTTGTGGCAGCTTTCGCTGCATTGATTTTTTCATCCGATCGAGCAGATATTTTTGGTAAATTTTACCTAAGCTTTTACGAATAACATCGCTCGATGACGACAAATCATAAGGAGCAGATACTACCGCTGCTGCACTTAATGGGCATTTTTCGCGTTCTTCACCTAAGTATTTGGCAAGTACGTTACCGCCCAACGAAAAACCAACAGCGACCATAGTGCGCTTAGGAAATTGCAGCTTTAAGTGATTTATAAAAAAAGCTAAATCGGCGGTGTCACCGCTGTGATAAGCACGAGGTAGGCGATTTACTTCGGTTGAGCAATTTCTAAAGTGCATAAGCACAACTGCATAACCTTGTTTTTTTAATGCCTTCATCATGCCTTTGGCATAAAAGCTATTTATATTGCCTTCGAGTCCGTGCAAAACAACAGCAAGTGGTGCGGTTTCATTATGTGGAAGTGACCATGCAAGCTCAATAAAGTCACCATCAGGTGTATCAAGTTGCTCAAGTTCGTAGGACGTATTGTGAAATGGGCGGAAAAAACGCGGCATTATGGTCTGAACGTGACGATTGGTCATCCACCATGCTGGTTTGAACTGAGAGATCATGTTTGTACTACGCACTTTGTATTAAACGAAAAGCTAGTGTATCAAATTTTTCGCTTCAGAAAATAAAAAGCGCCTAACTAGTAAACTAATAAGGCGCTTTAGTGCGTCGTGCTTAATTTTATTCGGGAATTTCTGCATCATGTATTTTTTTCAAAAAGAAAAAAGCAAAAAAGATACACAAAGAAACAACGATGGTTAAAAACCCAAAAGACATAAATAAAACTGGATCTGTAAAAAAGTCTCTAAAGAATACGTTCATGAGTTGCTCCCCCTCGTTGTTGATGGGTTAATCATAAGCGGTGTTTGCAGGTCGCAACGTGATCGAGATCAAGTTATTTTTCTAAGCAGGTGTAGGAGTGAAGCTAAGTTGATTTAGATCATGTTTTAAGGGTTGGTAAGTTATTACCACTGAGAGCTAAGAGAGTTTTCTCTTAAAATAGTAAGCTGATCGTAACTCATTTTTTTTCACTTTATCTAAAAGCGTAGCGCTTTAAACTTTTTTGAGTAAGCCACTTAAAGATTTTTTGCACAAAGAGAAAAGAATGAGAAGTAAATGCGGGGAGATCAATGAACTACTTGAGCTGTACTAGCTCAGACTTGATCTGACAGTTACCCATTTTCACCTGGGTAATTTAGTTTGTTTTCCTCTAAAAGCGAAGCGCCTCTTAACCTCTTTGTGAATAAATCACTTAAAGGTTTTTTGCACAAAGAAAAGAGAATGAGCAGTGGAAGAGGGCACAAAAAGTAGCAGCCTAAGTGGCTTTCACATATAGCTCAATATTGTTTGGCTCTGTATGTTTGACTAATTCAAACTCATTTATTGCTGAAATCAACATATGTTGCTGTTGTTTTTCAAGCTTCAGCTCTGCGTTTAGCAACTCTTCGCGTATTGTGGCGTAATCACTTATTGTATTCTGATTAGCTTTTAAATAGCTGCGTGCGGCGCGCAGAGGCTGTAATGCGTGAGTATCAAAATCACTAGTTACATTTATTAACTCATTTAGCTGTTGGGTATTAATACTTAAATTTAATGAGTCTAAATAAAGCAGTAATAAGCATAAATTAACGTTTTTTCCTTGCTGGTTTTGTAGTGCCAGCAAGGTTGTTTGTTGATCAGGCTTTGCGTACAAAGTGCACGCAAATTGCCAAAAATGGTCGCTATTGAGCAAGTTCATCGGCGAATGCCTGCTCTTTTTCTTCCATTTCTTCAAGTGCCATAAGTAACTCTTCTTCAACGTCGTTAAGTTTAGGCGTAAGGGTTGCTTGCTTGGCTAATAACTCTTTAAGCTTGGCTTTGTTGTCGTCGTTGTAGAGTTCGTTATCACCTAAGGTCACTTCAACTTCACTTAACTCGGCGGTGAATTTATCGAGTTGCTTTTCAAGCTTTTCAATTTGCTTTTTAAGTGGTTGAGTGGCCTTTCTAAACTCAGCCTCTAGGCGTTTTTGCTCTTTACGGTTAACACCTGGATTTGCTTTAGGCTCGTCGCTTTGCTGCGCTTTAACCGCTTCTTTATTGGCATTGAGTAACCACTGGTAATACGCATCTAAGTCGTAACCAAACTGGGTTACTTTGCCGTCATCTACTAAGTAAAACTCATCGGCGGTATTTTTAAGCATGTGGCGGTCGTGTGATACGGTAACCATAGCGCCTTCAAAGCCTTGCAGTGCCATAACAAGTGCATGGCGCATTTCTAAATCAAGGTGGTTAGTTGGCTCATCGAGAAGCAGCAGGTTTGGCTTTTGATATACCAACATGGCAAGTACTAAACGTGCTTTTTCGCCGCCCGAAAAAGGGGCTACAGGCTCAAGTGCTTTATCGCCAATAAAGGCGAAACCACCTAAAAAGTCACGTAGTGATTGCTCAGTGGCTTTTGGGTCGAGGCGTTGTAAGTGCATTATTGCACTGGCTTTTAAATCAAGAGATTCAAGTTGATGCTGCGCAAAGTAACCAATATTTAATCCGTGATGCTGAACAACTTCGCCCGCTTGCGGCTCTAAATCACCAGAAAGCAGTTTAATTAACGTTGATTTACCTGCGCCATTTCGACCAAGTAAAGCAATTCGGCTACCTGGTACAAGGTTTAGCTCTATATTATTTAAAATGGTGACGTCACCATAACCCGCTTTGGCTTTATCTATTGTCATTAGTGGGTTTGGTAATGCTTTTGGCTCTGCAAACTCAAAGTTAAATGGCGAGTCGGCATGTGCCGGCGCTAGTTTTTCCATGCGTTCAAGCGCTTTCACACGGCTTTGTGCTTGTTTAGCTTTACTGGCTTTTGCTTTAAAGCGCGTTATAAACTGCTCAAGGTGAGCAATTTGATCTTGTTGCTTATCAAACATTGCTTGTTGTTGTAGTAAGCGCTCTGCTTTTTGGCGCTCAAACTGCGAGTAGTTACCTTTGTACACGTTAATAAGTTGCTTATCTACGTGCCAAATTTGATCAACCACCGCATCTAAAAACTCACGGTCATGCGATATAAGTACAAGGGTGCCGGTGTAAGCGCGTAAAAAGCGTTCAAGCCAATAAACGGCATCTAAATCAAGGTGGTTTGTTGGCTCATCGAGTAATAGTAAATCGGCGTCGCGTATTAATGCTTGGGCAAGGTTTAAACGCATACGCCAACCACCCGAAAACGAGCTTACAGGATTTTCTATAAGGTTATTAGCAAAGCCTAAGCCGTGTAATAGCTCACCTGCGGTTGATTCAATGCTATAGCCTTTAATGTTTTCAAGCTGAATATGTACTTTAGCTTGTGTGTCGCCATCGTTGTTTTTCTCGGCCTCACGCAGTGCTATACGCATTGCGTAGTATTCTGGGTGGCCTTGAAGTACATAATCAATCGCGCTTATTTCAAGTGCAGGTGTCTCTTGCTTAACAGAGGCGATAGACCAATCTTTTGGAATGCTGCAGTTACCGGCATCTAGTTGTAGTTCTGATTTTAGTAAACCAAATAACGTTGATTTTCCACAGCCATTAGCGCCAACAAGGCCTACTTTGTGTTCTGGAAATAACGTAGCTGATGCGTTTTTTAATAAGGCTTTACCGCCACGAAGTAGTTCTATTTCTGAGATTTGGATCATGAATGCGTTACTTTGCTGTGCCCTTGTTAAGTTGGCGCTATCATAACATAGAACTTAATGCTCTTATCAAGCGTATCAACAAGTGAAGTTATACGATAAAATGACAGCAGTTCAAACCACAGGAAAAATGTTGTGAGACAAAAGAAGCGATTTATTGCTGGAGCATCGTGCCCTGACTGCAAAGCCATGGATACTATGATGCTATACAGAGAACATGATGTTGAAAAAGTAGAGTGTGTTGAGTGTGGTCATAAAATGGCGCAACCCGATAACGCTGTTCAGGCGTCTACTCGCCAATTTGAACAAGTAATTGGTGTGTTTAAACCGGGCGACTAACCCGGTTTTTTATTGCCTAATTTTTACCGGTTTTAGTAATGCGGTGGAGGTGGCTCAGGTACTTCAGACATCATAGACGATGATGACTGCGACTCTTTAATTTTCTCTGCTAGCAGCTCGGTTTGGCGTTTCATTTTTGCTAACAGCTGTTGGTGCACTTTTATTTCATCATTTAAGACTTCAATCGTTTCGTCTTGAAAAGCCACTTTGGCTTCAAGTTCCATTAAGCGATGTTCAATTGTGTTCATTATTCTCTCGTATAATAAATCGCTCTGCGATCCCGCTGGAGCTTTCGGTTAACAACGACTTACCGTTATCTGTAAATGTCACATCTAGCACCACCGCCGATTTAGGCTTACTGCCTTCGCGCGGGGTAACCTGCCAAGTTTGAATTTTTTCACCGCTTGGTATTTGCCACAAATCTACGCGCTTATTTGGCGAGCCGGTTGCAAGCAAAGTGCCTTGTTCGTTAAAACGCACAGCAGTAAAAATTTTCTGACGCGCAATATACTTCAGTTTACTCACAAGATCACCTGTAGTCAGCTTCCATACATTTGCTTGTGCCATACTATCGGCCGTAAACGCATAGCGACCTTGTGGATCGAGCGTCACTTGGGTAACACGCGTTGGGTGATTAAAACGATGAATTACTTGACCTGTACGTGTATCCCAAAAGTAAGCAACATAATCGTTAGAGCCACTTAAGGCAAAGCGTCCGTTAGGTGAAAGGTCAACGGTGTTAACTTTATCTTGATGACCTAAAAACTCAATACGACGCCCGGTTTCTAGGTTTACAAATACGACAACGCCGTCGCTACGGCCGTATAAAACACTACGGCCTTGATTGCTAATGGCGATATCGCGAATACTGGCTTTTTGTATTTTGTAATAACCTTTATTTTTGCCTGTGGTTATATCCCACACAGCAAATGTGGTTTTTTCGGCGGTAACTGCCACGCTGTTATCAAAAGCAATGGCAACAGCGTACACTAGGCTGTCTTGTGACTGCTGCTGAAACCATTGGTATTTTAGCACCTGCTGTTGATTATCCCACAGGGCGACCCCATGGTTGATAGAGGAGATCAAACTGTATTTACCATCGTTTGAAACTGTTGATGAAAACGCACCTTGTGCAGCATGTTCGTAACTTGCTACAGCGTGTTGTTTTTTATCGGTACAGGCGATGGCTAAAAAACAGCTAAATACGATTAAAAAAGTACGAAATATCGACATATTACAGGTATTTCCCCTTAACTCTTAGTGACTGAGAGGTTAGACTAGGACGCGTTAAATGCCTAGGTTGTTTGTCTAATCACTGGATATGTTTTTAGTTTAGCTAACAATATGGAATTTAGTCATTAAACAAGCAGCCTATCATGTGGGCCGTTAATCTTTCACTAGTAATAATATATTAAAATGACAACTGCAAAGTATGTCGGAGATTTAAAATGAAAAAGACGATTAGATTGTCATTGATTGCAGCGTCAGTTTTAGCGCTTACAGCTTGTAATCAAGAAGCAAAAAAAGAACAAGCTGAAGTTAAATTAGACACTGTAGAACAGCAACAAGCATACGGTATTGGTGCATCTGTAGGTAACTTTTTAAATAAAGACCTAGCAGACAAAACAGAAATTGGTATTGAACTAGACCAAGCACTTTTAATTCGTGGTTTTGAAGATGCGCTTGCTGGCAATGCAAAAATTGACGAAGAAAAAATTCGCGAAGTATTAACTGCACTAGATACATCAGTACGTACTAAGCAAGAAGAAAAAGCTAAAGTAGAGTCTGAAAAAAGTAAAGAAGCAGGCGCTAAATACCTAGCTGACAACGCTAAAAAAGAAGGCGTTACAGTAACTGAGTCGGGTCTACAGTACGAAGTACTTAGCGAAGGCGATGGCGAAAAGCCAGTGGCAACTGATGTAGTTAAAGTACACTACAAAGGGACTTTATTAGACGGTACTGAGTTTGATAGCTCATATGCGCGTAACGAACCGACAACTTTCCCTCTTAACCGCGTAATTGCGGGTTGGACTGAAGGTTTACAACTTATGTCAGTGGGTTCTAAGTACAAGTTCACTATTCCTTCAGAACTTGCTTACGGTGACCGTGACTTAGGTAAGATTCCAGCTAATTCAACACTTGTATTTGAAGTTGAATTACTTGAAATTCAAAATGAAGAAGCACCAGCACAATAATAAGCTTATTGTGTAAATGCAAAAAGGGACCTTAGGTCCCTTTTTTAATATGCGTAAGTAACGTATTAACTTGCATGATTAGAAAACAAGTTATCAATAAGCTCATCTTCAAGTGCAAAACGAGCTTCTAATGCCTCACCAATAACAGATAAGTCATTATCAAAGTCTTTTAATAAGTCTTCTTTATCTACTTCTGCGTACTTATCATTAAAATCTAACGCCACATCGGTTGTGCTAGAAATACGCGGGTAAATAGAGTTTGCAAGCTCTTGGCTTTGTAAGCCCTTTTTTTCGCATGCTTTTGCTATATCGTCATATACTTCAAAATGGCCTGCAGATAGGTAATCCATTAAAAGCTGGCAAAATGATTCAATTAGTTTTGGCTCTGGCAATGCTTGATCTTGCTTTTCGTATGGCGTAAAGCCTGCAATTTTGCAGTAAAGTACAATAAGTTCTTGGCGTTCGTTTAGCCATTTATCAATTACTGTGTGGCTACCACCCCATTTCTGTTGAGCTTTTTCTACACGCGTCAGCATAACTGTTCTCCTAGCTGGGTTGGTTTTTAATTTAAAATAATAAGTTTATGTACATCAAGATATATTTAATTTGCGCGTATATCAACAAGTAAAGTTGAGCTACTTTGAGGGTTGTACCTTTTTATATAAACCGAGGCGAGGGATTTTATTTTAGGCAAGAAAAAACCACCAGTTACGGTGGTCTAATTTCTTTCAGTGACTTGTTATAACAAGCTTTCTTATTTTTATGAGATGATTTTTATTGTTATTATTTTAAAACATTTATTTTTATTGTTTTAAGATTTTTATTATTGTTTTTGTTAACGCGGGACAAACAATAACAAGGTTTTTGTAATGTTGCAAACATATTAATAAAAAGTTTTAAATGTTATTTATTTTTGTTTGTTTTATAGTCAAAATGGATTAAAAAACTCTATTCTATTGATCTACCTCTAGGTAAAGCTGTTTTCGTCCCTAAGCAATAGAGGGTCGGAGAATATGGTGGTACAATCTTGCACAATTTATACAAGTCTTAGGATCATTTACGCCATGAGCGAATTAAAAAACGACCGTTATTTACGTGCACTTGCAAAACAACCTGTTGATGTAACTCCGGTATGGATGATGCGCCAAGCAGGACGCTATTTACCAGAGTATCGCGCTACACGTGCACAAGCGGGCGATTTTATGAGCCTGTGCCGTAATGCTGAGCTTGCATGTGAAGTAACACTGCAGCCACTACGTCGCTACCCGTTAGATGCCGCTATATTATTTAGTGATATTTTAACGATTCCAGATGCGATGGGTTTAGGTCTTTACTTTGAAACTGGCGAAGGCCCTAAGTTCGAACGTCCTATTTCATCTCTTGCTGATGTTAAAAAAATTCCAAAGTTAGACCCTACAGACGAGCTTGGCTACGTAATGAACGCAGTAAGCACTATTCGTCGTGAGCTTAAAGGCGAAGTACCGCTTATTGGTTTTTCTGGTTCACCTTGGACGCTAGCAACTTATATGGTTGAAGGCGGTAGCAGCAAAGTATTTGGTAAAATCAAAAAAATGGCGTTTGCAGAGCCGCAAACACTTCATTTATTACTCGATAAGTTAGCTGATTCAGTTATTGATTACTTAAATGCTCAAATTAAAGCTGGCGCGCAATCGCTAATGGTATTTGACTCATGGGGTGGTGTATTAAGCCCGCGCGATTACAACGAATTTTCATTACAATACATGCATAAAATTGTAGATGGCTTAATTCGTGAGTACGACGGTCGTAAAGTACCGGTTACTTTGTTCACTAAAAATGGTGGTCAATGGATTGAAGCTATTGCAGCAACAGGCTGTGATGCAATCGGTCTTGATTGGACTATTAATATTAGCGACGCTAAGCGCCGTGTGGGTGATAAAGTAGCTCTACAAGGTAATATGGACCCATCTATGTTACACGGTACACCAGAGCGTATTCGCCAAGAAGTAGGCACTATTTTAGAAGACTTTGGTACAGGCAATGGCCACGTGTTTAACTTAGGCCACGGTATTACACCAGATGTAGACCCTGAAAATGCTGGCGTATTCATTAATGCAGTACATGAGCTAAGTGCTAAGTACCATAAGTAATAGTCACTTAAACAAGCTTTAAAACTGTTTAAAAGTAAAAAACCCGCTAAGTTGCGGGTTTTTTGTTACCTATTTATAAAGGCTTTTAAAACTACTTATTTAAATAAGCGATTTAAGCCATTTAATGCCGCAACACGGTAGGCTTCAGCCATGGTTGGGTAGTTAAATGTGGTATTTACAAAGTAGTCGATATTATTGCCACCATTTTTTTGTTCCATAATAGCTTGGCCAATGTGAACAATTTCAGAGGCACGTTCGCCAAAACAATGTACGCCAAGTACTTCTTTGGTTTCGGTGTGGAATAATATTTTTAAACTACCTACTTCAGTACCAGCAATTTGCGCGCGAGCCAAATGCTTAAACTGAGCACGGCCTACTTCATACGGTACTTTAGCGGCTGTAAGCTCTTGCTCGGTTTTACCTACTGAGCTCATTTCTGGGATGGTATAAATACCAGCCGGAATATCAACAATCAGCCTGTCATCGCAGTTACCACATGCAATTGCATCAGCAGCTATACGACCTTGGTCAAACGCAGCACTTGCAAGGCTTGGGTAGCCTATTACATCACCTACAGCGTAAACGTTATCAATTTCTGTTTGGTATGTTTCGTTAACTTTTAATTGGCCACGGCTATCGGCTTTTAAGCCAATGGCTTCAAGATTTAGTGTATCAGTGTTACCAGTACGACCATTAGCAAATAAAATACAGTCAGCTTTTACGCGTTTACCTGATTTTAGATGCATTATAACGCAGTCGTCACGCGTCTCAATTCGGTCAAACTCTTCGTTATGGCGAATAACAATACCGCTATTCCAAAAGTGATAGCTAAGTGCGTCAGATATTTCTGCATCCATAAAAGCAAGTAGTCGATCGCGTGTATTAACCAAATCAACTTTAGCGCCTAAACCTTTAAATATTGACGCGTACTCACAACCAATTACACCTGCACCATAAATCAGTACACGATGAGGGTCATGCTCAAGGCCAAGTATTGTGTCACTTTCGTAAATACGAGAATGCGTAAAATCTACCTCTGGTGGGCGATAAGGGCGTGAACCCGTTGCAATAACAATCGTTTTAGCAGTCAGTCGCTCAGTTGAACCATCATTTCGTTTTACTTCAATTGTGTGCTTATCTACAAAGCTCGCATCACCTTGAAACATATGAATGCGGTTACGATCGTAAAAGCTACTACGTAAATTAGATTGCTTAGAAATAACAGAACTTGCGTGACGTAAAATATCAGGAAATGTTAAGCGGCTAGGGCGCTCACCAACATTAAATAACGGATTTGCTTTGTATTCAATATAGCGGCTAACAGAGTGGCGAAGCGCTTTTGAAGGAATTGTTCCCCAATGTACACAACCGCCACCAACTGATTCTTGGCGTTCAATAACCGCTACTTTTTTATCGTTTTTTGAAAGGTTCATGGCGGTACCTTCACCGCCAGGACCCGTGCCAATAATTATTGCATCATATTGGTATGTCACGGGTACTTTTTTTTGTTCTGGTTGTTTGGCCACAGCCACTCCTAAATTAATTAAAAGAGGCTTTTAATAACCTCGCATTAAGTGCTAGCCATGCCTGTTTTTGATTTTCCCAGGCGGCTTCCAACTCATGGTATTGTGCCATTAATGCTGAGCGTTCACACTGCTTTGCCATGTTATTTTTTTTAACTTCTAACACTTGTTTTTGTAGTGAACAATAATTTTGCAGTTTTTTCAGCAGTAAATCGTACTCTTGTTGTAATAATGTAATCTTATCTTGTGCTAAAGGCAATTTTGCAAGACGCGTTTGCGTTTTGCTCATGAGCGTTTCGGCCTTCGCTTTTTCTATACGTTCAACAGGAGTACGCTTTAACTTATTGGCTAAACCAACAGCTGCTAAAGAGCGAATCATCCATTTTGTTGGATCGTAATGAAACCACTTAATACCGTTACGGTAGTCGCTTGCAAAAATATGGTGGAAGTTGTGATACCCCTCACCGTATGTAAATAACGCTAAAAAGCCGTTATCACGTGCCGTATTTTTTTCGGTGTATGGGCGAGAGCCCCAAATATGTGCAACTGAGTTTATAAAAAAGGTAAAGTGTTGACTCAGTACTAAGCGTAGTAAACCTGCAAGAATTAACATCCCCCACACATCACCAACCAATAAACCAAGTGCTAGAGGCAAGCCTACGTTCATAGCAATCACAAGCTTTAAGTAATGTTTGTGTTGCCACATAACTATTTTATTGCGCTGTAAATCACGACAATTACTATAATCACCGTAGCTATCGCCTTGGTAGTCACGTAACATCCATCCGATATGGCTATACCAAAAACCATTGGTCGCCGCGTAAGGGTCTTTTATTGGGTCGTCAACTTGACCGTGATGTATACGGTGATCGCTACTCCAATGCAATGCACTGTTTTGCAGCGCAAAAGCACCGCCAAGCGCAAAAATAAATTCAACTGCAGGGTGTGCGTTATAGGTTTTATGTGCCCATAATCGATGGTAGCCGGCAGTAATTGATAAGCCTGCATAAAACATGCAGCCTACAAAAGCAATCCAATGCGCGCTGGTAAATCCGTAGCTAATGGCGTACCAAGGTACAAGTGTGGCAGCCGCCAAAAAGGTTAGGCTAAAAAATAGGACGTTTGTCCAAATAATCGGTGGTTTATTCATAATTCTCAATCTCAGCGTACAACTGTAAGCTAAAATAGTATTTCAAACTCTTGTCGTCAAGTATTAGACTGGACAATTGAGCTAATATCACTAAATATTCATATAAAATAATTCAGGGAGCTGTTGATGTCGGGTGTTAGAGCACAACAGAAACAAAAAACACGACAGGCGTTAATTCAAGCGGCATTTAATCAGCTGAGTGCTGATCATAGTTTTTCGAATTTAAGTTTACGCGAAGTAGCACGAGAAGCTGGTATTGCCCCAACTTCTTTTTATCGTCATTTTAAAGACATGGATGAGCTAGGTTTAACCATGGTAGACGAAGCTGGCTTAACTCTTCGCCAACTTATGCGCCAAGCTCGTAGACGAATAGCGAACGATGGCGGCAGTGTTATAAATACCTCAGTGGTTACTTTTATGGAGTTTATTGATAACTCAAGTAACCAATTTAGATTATTACTACGAGAACGCTCCGGGACTTCTAAAGCATTTAGAGCCGCAGTAGCCCGCGAGGTAAAGCATTTTATTTTAGAGCTGGCTCATTATTTAGAAAGTGAAACTAAATGTAATGCTATGCATGCCTATATTCAGGCGGAATCTATGGTAACGCTCGTATTTAATGCGGGTGCAGAGGCGCTCGATATAGAAGGATTGCAACGCGACGAATTGATTGAGCGCGTTATTTGGCAGCTGCGTTATATTACTCGTGGAGCCGGGCATTACGTAAGAGAAACGAGTAAAGAAGCATAGCTTAAAAAAATTGTAAAAAGTTAATATAAGCACGGTATATTGCAGTGCTTATTAATTTAAGCGTCACTAGTCATGTATTTGTTATTTTAATTCTTAATAGGTGCCTTGGTTGAATTAAAAAACCCAATTGAATCGTTTTTAAATCTGTTTTGTGGAATTTTTATGCTTGCTTCCGTCGCTTTGTAATGTTAAAAATAGGCTTCACTGAACACACACACAAGAAAACAAGATGCATATTATTCGTTTAATTACACTAAAACTTAACCTCTTACTGCTATGGTCAGTGAGCGGGGATTAGTGTGTTTGCATCGAGTTGAACACTAAAAACCCCGCAATTGCGGGGTTTTTTTTATCTCGCGGCTGGGATTAATTGAAATTTGGGTAACATAGGAATGAGGGGCAGTTATGCAAGAGCAAGATAAAGTATGGATTTTTGATACCACCTTACGTGATGGCGAACAGGCGCTTAAAGCAAGCCTTACTGAAGATGATAAAATTCAATTAGCGCATACAATTAGCCGCTTGAATGTGGATGTGATGGAAGTGGGTTTTCCAGTTTCGAGCCCTGCTGATTTTCGCTCGGTGCAACGTATTGCAACCGAAGTAAAAGGCCCGATTATTTGTGGTTTAGCACGCTCAGTTGCTAAAGACATTGAGGCCTGTGGCGAAGCACTTCGCACAGCTCAGCAAAGCCGTATTCATACTTTTATTGCTACAAGCCCTTTGCACCTTGAACATAAATTACGTATGAGCCTAGATGATGCAACGGCAATGGCTGTTAAATCAATTAAATTGGCGCGTAACTATACTGATGATGTTGAATTTTCGTGTGAAGATGCTGGTCGTACCCCGCATTGGGATTTATGTAAAATTGTTGAGCAGGCAATTAACGCCGGTGCCTCTACTATTAACTTGCCAGATACCGTTGGTTTTGTAACGCCAGATGAGTACGCCGCGATGATCCGCCATTTAATGAATAACGTGCCAAATATTGATAAAGCGCGCTTAAGTGTGCATTGCCACAACGATTTAGGTTTAGCAGTAGCAAACTCGGTGGCTGCAGTGCAAGCCGGCGCACGCCAAATTGAGTGTACTATTAATGGCATTGGTGAGCGGGCTGGTAACTGCTCGCTTGAAGAAGTGGCAATGATCATGAAAATGCGCAAAGACCACTTAAAAGTATACACAGATATTAAAAGTGAAGAAATTTACCGCGCATCTCGCCAAGTGGCTAAAATTTGTAATATGCCAGTACAACCAAATAAAGCGATTGTTGGCGAAAACGCCTTTGCGCATAGTTCTGGCATTCACCAAGACGGTGTATTAAAAGCGCAAAATACTTATGAGATTATGTCGCCAGAAAGCGTGGGTGTGCCAAGTAACCAATTAAATATGACTTCGCGTTCGGGTCGTCATGTTATTGAGCATCGCCTAGAAGAGTTAGGCTATCAAAAATCTGATTACGATATGGATGGCTTATATAAAAGCTTTATTGAGTTGGCTGACCAAAAAGGCACAGTATACGATTACGACCTTGAGGCGATGATTTACTTTAATCAAATTAACGACAAAGACGAAAAATACCAATTAGAATTTGTTAACTCAGCTTCTAACTCACAATCGGTAGCAAGCTCTACGATAGGAATGCGAATTGATGGCGAAGCTAAACAAGAAGCCGCGACAGGTAATGGCCCAGTTGAAGCTTCGTTTGCAGCCATTGAGCGCTTAACCGGTATGAGCGTTGAAATGATTGAATATAACTTAGAAGCGACAGGTCAAGGTGCAAGCTCATTAGGCCAAGTAAATATTATAGCTAAATACGATGGCCGACCTTACCACGGTGCGGGCATTGCAGCGGATGTGGTTGAAGCGTCGGTACGCGCCATGATCCGTGTTTATAACTTAATTTATCGTGCACAAAAAGTGTCTGATTTAAAACAACAAAGGAAAGCAGGATGAGTAAAACAAACTACAGCGTTGCCGTATTAGCTGGCGACGGTATTGGTCCAGAAGTGATGGCAGCAGCAGAACAAGTACTTGATGCTGTGAGCAATAAGTTTGGTTTTACCCTGAACCGTGAGCATTATGCAATTGGTGGCGCAGCAATTGATGAATTTGGTAAAGCATTACCAGAGAGCACACTTGCAGCGTGTGAAAACGCTGACGCTATTTTATTTGGTTCGGTAGGCGGTCCTAAATGGGAAAACCTACCACCAAACGAGCAGCCTGAGCGCGCATCGTTATTGCCGCTTCGTAAGCACTTTGGTTTGTTTTGTAACCTGCGCCCTGCACAGTTATTACCTGCATTAAGTGCAGCGTCACCACTTCGCGCTGATATTAGCGAAAAAGGTTTTGATATTTTATGTGTGCGCGAGCTAACCGGCGGCATTTATTTTGGCGAAAAAGGCCGTAGCGGCGAAGGCGCTGAAGAAGCTGCTTTTGATACGCAAACATACTCGCGTAAAGAAATTGAACGTATTGCTCGTTTTGCTTTTGAAGCTGCAAAACTACGTAGTAACCATGTTACCTCTGTTGATAAAGCAAACGTACTTGCATCAAGCGTATTATGGCGCGAAGTAGTCACCGAAGTAAGCAAAGACTACCCAGAAGTAAGCCTAGATTACATTTACGTAGATAACGCCGCTATGCAGTTAGTTAAACAGCCTAGCCAATTTGACGTACTACTTTGCGATAACTTATTTGGCGATATTTTGTCAGATGAGTGCGCGATGATCACAGGCTCAATGGGCTTATTACCTTCGGCAAGCTTGAATCAATCGGGTTTTGGATTGTACGAGCCAGCAGGCGGTTCAGCACCAGATATTGCAGGTAAAGGCGTTGCAAACCCAATAGCACAAATTTTAAGTGCCGCATTAATGCTACGTTACTCGCTAGGGCAAGACGAAGCTGCGCGCACCATTGAAAAAGCCGTAGCAGAAGCCGTTGAAGCAGGTGTAGGCACGCCAGATATATATCCAAATGCCGGTTACAGCACAAGCGATGTGGCAGCCGCTATCGTTTCACGCATTTAATAACATATTAAAGTTGCAGCACCGTTATGCTGCAACTCAAACAGATTAGGGAATTAGCAAGTGGCCCAAACGTTATACGACAAAATTTGGCAAGCACATACCGTTGCCAGCATAAATGAGCAAACCGACTTACTTTATATTGACCGCCATTTAGTGCATGAAGTTACTTCTCCGCAGGCTTTTGCAGGTCTACGTGAAAAAAACCGTACTGTACGTTGCCCAGAAAAAACCTTTGCAACGATGGATCATAACGTATCGACTAAGAGCCGATCACTTGATGCCGCAAGCGAAGTATCTAAAAATCAATTAATGGCGCTTGATAAAAACTGTAAAGAGTTTGGTATTGTACTTTACGATTTAAACTCAATTAACCAAGGCATTGTGCACGTAATGGGCCCAGAGCAAGGTATTACTTTGCCAGGCACAACCATTGTATGTGGCGATAGCCATACTTCTACGCATGGTGCGTTTGGCGCATTAGCGCATGGTATTGGTACGTCTGAGGTTGAGCACGTATTAGCAACGCAAACGCTACAGCAAAAAAAGGCGAAATCGTTAAAAATTCAAATTAACGGTGTATTGCGTCCAACAGTTACGGCTAAAGATTTAATTATGGCGGTAATTGGCAAGTTAGGTACTGCTGGTGGCACAGGCTATGTAGCAGAGTTTTGTGGTGCAGGCATTGAAGCGCTTTCAATGGAAGCCCGTATGACGCTATGTAATATGAGCATAGAAATGGGTGCAAAAGCGGGTTTAATTGCATCTGACCAAATTACTTATGATTATTTAAAAGGTCGTCCGTTTGCACCTAAAGGCGCAGATTTTGATGCAGCCGTTGAATATTGGGAAACCTTAAAAACAGACGAAGGCGCACACTTTGATTTAGTTGTTGAGCTAAATGCTGACGACATTCAGCCACAAATTACCTGGGGCACAAGCCCAGAGCAAGTAATTGGTGTTGATGAGTGCATACCCGATCCAGATAAAGAGCCAGATTTAATTAAAGCCGATGCCATTCGCAGCGCACTTAAATACATGGGCTTAAAAGCGGGCGATAAATTATCAAGCGCAAAAGTAGACACGGTATTTATTGGCTCATGTACTAATAGCCGTATTGAAGACTTACGCGCAGCTGCAAAAATTGTTGAAGGCAAGCAAGTTGTAGCCGGCATAGAGGCGTTAATTGTACCGGGCTCTGGCTTAGTTAAAAAACAAGCTGAAGACGAAGGCTTAGCCGATATTTTTAAAGCCGCAGGCTTTGAATGGCGCGAACCAGGTTGTTCTATGTGTTTAGCGATGAACGATGACCGCCTAGAAGCAGGCAAGCGTTGTGCATCTACTTCTAATCGTAACTTTGAAGGTCGTCAAGGTCGTGGCGGGCGTACCCATTTAGTTAGCCCTGCAATGGCTGCAGCCGCTGCAATACATGGTCACTTTGTTGATATTAGAGGAGAAGCATAATGAGCGTATTTTTTAGTGGCTTAATGGCTCCACTTGATAAAAACAATGTAGATACTGACCAAATTATTCCTAAGCAGTTTTTAACATCAACTAGCCGCGAAGGTTTTGATGCTGCCTTGTTTTATGATTGGCGTTACCTAGATAACGGTGAGCCAAACCCTGACTTTATTTTAAATCGCCCATGCTACCAAGGCGCGCAAATATTATTAACGCGCGACAACTTTGGTTGTGGCTCATCTCGCGAGCACGCGCCATGGGCACTTAAGCAATATGGTTTTGAAGTTATTTTAGCTGAAAGCTTTGCAGATATTTTCTTTAATAACTGTGGTAACAACCAAATGTTAGCCATTGCGTTACCTGCCGACACGCTTGAGCAATTGTTTGTACTTAGCGAGCAGCACGACGATATTAACATTGAAATCGACCTTGAAAATCAAACACTAACAAGCAGTAAGTTTGCACCAATTAGTTTTGATATTCGTAAAGACGTAAAAGAGCGTCTATTAAGTGGCTTAGATTTTATTGGTGTAACCGAAACACTAAACCCACAGATTGATGCGTTTGAAAAACAACTAGCAGCTGAGCGCCCTTGGCAGTAATTGTTTAATCTGTATATAGTAAAATCACGTATTGAAAAGCACGGCAATTGCCGTGCTTTTTTGTGGGTAAATATTAGGTTCAGTACCTAAGGCTTAATGTCTAAAGTCAGCCATTAACGCAGGTATACCAGGTAACATGCCTACAATTGCCATTACAGTAGTAAGTAGCAAAAACATAATAAGTGGAATCACCCAGCGGCTCATTTTAGTTAGCTCTGCGCTACGTTCTTTACAGCCAATAAGCCCTAGGTTATCAAGTAGCATAGTAAGCGACCAACCAAAAGCCGGATTAACTAAGGTTGAGGCAAATACCACAATAGCGGCTGATTGCGTTGTTTTGCCTTCGCGCGTCATTTCCATGCCAGCTTCAAGTAGCGGAATAAACACACCTACAATAAGCGCTACACAAAGCACAGGTTGCCAAATGGCTAAATCCATTGGGTAACCCCATAAACCAGCAATAATACAAAATACGGCTGTTAAAATGGCGCCAGCCGGAATAGGGCGTTTAGCAATAGCAGCAGGTACAATGTAGGTTCCCCACGATGAGGTAAAGTTAGCACCACCAGCAAGTGAGCCAAATGTTTGTCTAACCGATGCGCTCAGCATGGTGTCGTCGATATTCATTTGTACTTTTTCAGTACGTTGCGGATAGCTTATTTTTTGAAATACTTGATGACCTAAAAAATCAGGTGACCACATAGCAACGGCGAGCACTGCAAATGGGAGTACAACCACAAAGCTTTCAAGCGTTGGCAGGCCAAGCATCCAGCCCGTGTTTTCACCCCACCAGTAAGCGGGGTTCATATTTGGTAAACCGGGAGCTGTATGAAACTCAAACGGTGCACCTAGAGCAAAGGCAACCACACCACCAATAAGGCAGCTTAACGGCACAGCTAACCAGCGCTTTTTAAAGTGCTCTAACAGTGCATACAATAAAATGGTGGCTAAAATAACAATAAACGCAATATGCGCCATATCAATGGCCTCAGCCCAGGCAAACAGCTTTTTAACCTGCGAAATAGTACCAATAAAACCTAAATAAATGAGTAGCCCGCCACATACACCTTTACTGGTTAGGCGCGCGAGCATACTTCCTCCCTTGGTTATGGCCAAAATAAAACCAAAGGCACCAATGAGTAAGCCAAACGCCATAGGGTGACCGCCAGCAGCAACTACAATAGGAATTAACGGAATAAGCGGGCCGTGAGTACCGGCTAAGTTGGCCGTGGGTAAAATAAAGCCTGAAAATAAAATGATAAAAATAGAAACAATGAGTAATTCATAACGTACATTTTCTAAAACAAACGCATCACTTAAACCAAGAGGTGCTGCAAATGTTGCCGCAATAGCACCCACCATAACGACTTTACCAATAGTTCCCGCCATTGCAGGAATGGTGTCTTCAAATTCAAATCGGTAATCTCTAAACGGTAAATTAGGACGCCAGCGTTTAGGCTGCATAATCTGTAATTCATGTTCGAGATACTCGTCGCGAGTATTAAACTCTGAACTCGGTTTGTGAAGCTGCTCGTAGCTTTGAGCATTCTTGTGCGTGTTTGATGGTGCATCACCGGGTGGTGTAGTTTGCATGCGTTCTCCTGCAACATTGTTGCTTAATCAAATAAATACGGCTTTTGTTAAAGCAAATGAATATTGAACATGCAGGGTAGATCAGCTTTTAGGCTGCTATGTATAGGCAAAAGGTCGTGCATGGTTGTTTTTAATACAGTTAATCTGACAATCAGCTTTACGTTAAAAATTATAAAATTACACAAAATGATTTAAAATTACTATAAATCAATGGCTTGTTTTTATTTTTAAAGAATTTGATCACTGTTTATAGCGGGAAATAGTGTTAATGGCAGGTTATTATCCTTTAGTCTTAGTGGCTGTGAAAGCCGTTTTATTTCAAGCTATTTGCTTGCAGGAGCCGTTAATATTGTTTTATTTGTGGTGGAATAATACTTCTGTTACTTTCTGATTGTTAATAACAATAAAGAATAGACATGCAACTCAACTCCCCTAAATCAATTGGTATTTTACTTGGTACGCTTTACGGCATATTTATGCGGCTGTTTATAGAGCTACTTGATACTTATAATTTAAGTAGCCTAGTCTCTATATCATTTATGTTTTTAGTGCCCGTTGCAATTGGTTATATTCGTGTTCACTTTGAATTTAAGAGCTCAAAAACATTAACTAAAAGGCAAATGGTCACGATTGCTTGGCAGCCTATTTTTGTTTTTTTATTTGTAAGTGTAATTACTTTACTTGAAGGCAGTATTTGTGTGGCTATGGCTTTGCCTGCTTTTATGTTTTTTGCCAGCATTGGTGGATTACTTGCGGGTTTTGTTAGAAAGCGTGAAATAAAAAAAGCGAATAGTTCTTTATTATCAATCGCGTTGTTACCTATATTGCTCTCACCTATTGAAGTTAATTTTTTAAATTTATCAAAAACATACGAAGTAACAAATTCAATAACTATTAACGCGCCCATCAATGTTGTGTGGCAACAGTTAGCTAATGTGAGTGATATAAAACCACAGGAAGTGCCTTTTTCACTCACTCAATTAATTGGTGTACCAAAGCCATTAAAGGCAAGTATGAATGCAAGCGGTATAGGCGCTGTTCGCACAAGTACTTGGCAAAAAGGGGTTATATTTAAAGAAGTTATTACGGACTGGCAACCAAATAAACAGATGCTTTATAGATTTGACATAGACCCAGATGCTATTCCCGATGACGCACTCGATAAACACGTAAAACTTGGCGGTGAATACTTTTCTCCACTTTACGGTGGTTATCAGCTAAGTGAAGATAAAAGCGGCAATACAATTTTAACTTTAAAAACGACCGTGCAAGATAATACAAATTTTGGTGTTTATTCGCGAATATGGGGTGAGGTGATATTTCAAGATTTTCATCATTCACTTTTAACGTTGATGAAAAACAGAGCTGAAAAATCACTTATCGCAACTGTTTCTTATAATTAGCTTAAAGCATTGTGTTTATAAAAATATTACACGCTAAAAGGTAAAGCCTTTGCATTTGCAAAGGCTTTTGTTTTAACTGCTAACTTTTACCAAATCATTTCTACAAATTCAGGGTGGTCGATATACGGGTTACGATTACCTTGAAATTCAAAGGCTGCTTGGTTACGGTCAAGTTCCATTTGGCTTACAGGATCGCTGTTATGCCAGTTAAGCAGCATGGCTACAACCCAGCTTTCAAACACTTGGTTGCTTGAACCATTAAGCACTGCATTACTTGAGGTCGTTTTGGTTTGCCAAGTGCCTATTACATTTTCGTAGCGCGTTGCCATGTAAAAATAAGCGCGAGCAAAGTCACCTTTAAATTCGTCAATTGGCTCAAATACAGTACCTGAGTAATTTAATGAACTTGCGGCAGAGCCTAATTTACTTCCGTTGGTTGATGTAAATGAAGCGCTTGCTACTTCACCAAATGGGAAGTTACTACGCTTTGAGTTTACATAACCGTCGGTTGCGTAAATATGATGCACATCTGAGTTCATTGGCTCAATAGTGCCGCCAAACCAGCTTTTAGGAAATGAATGCTCACGGTTGTAACAGCCGCCTTCTCCACTATAGTTACCACATTGGTCACTCACCGCAGTATAATTGTAGCTATCTGAGCCGTTTGGTTTCTCGCTATACATATCTAAAATGCTGTTATCGTTTTCAAAGTATTTATCACGTGCAGATGAGTCGTAAAAATTCCAAATAGCTGAGTAACCCTGTGCATTATGATCTTTAATAATATTATAAAGCTCAGTTTTTAGTGCATAACCTGATAACCCTTGAGCAGTAACATAGTAGCCAGTGGGTGTTGGGTTGGTCCCGCCGCCATCACCAGAGCCACTACCTAAAGTAAATGCCGTGCTGTCTGTATTATTAAAACTTGCACCGCTAGCAAGTGCGGTAGAGCCTTGCTTAAGCGCATAACTGCCACTACCTGTTGAACAACACATGCCATCGCCGTAGCTGTCGTTAATAACAAGTGTGTAAGTACCATCAGTTAGGCATATTTGCTCATCATACTGAGTGTTTGATGCGTAACCACTGCCGTTAGCAACAGCGCTACCTTGATTGTTATTAACGGCCCAGCTAGTTTCGCTACCGTAATTATCGGTGTTAAGCGTTAAGGTAAGGCTATTGTCGGTGCAACTTGTTGATGCGTTGCCATCAGTATTTGGTAAAAAGTTATCTACGTATACGGTTTCGCTGCCATCAAATCCACTTACATCGTAAAACCTAAGCCCAATACTAATTGTTTTATCACTGCTTGCTGTATAGCTATGGCTAATTGTTTGCCATTGGTTAGTTTGTGCTTGATTTGAATAGCCTTGATAGCCATCTACATATAAGCGCGCTTTAATTTTACCTTCGGTGTGGTAAACATCAGCCGAAAAGTTATAGGTTTTACCCGCTTCTACAGCAACCTGTTGTAGTAAATCAGTGTTACTTTGCGATCCTGTTGTTACATTGACAGCAGCAGAGCTACTACCGCTTTTAACTGTACTAGTTGAGCGCGTTAAGCTGATTCCGCTATCAATAGTGCTCCAAGAGCTAGGTGTATTACCTGACCATTGTTCAAATCCGCCATTAGCTACATTGGCCATTACAGGTAATGAGCCAAGTAACAAAGCGGTACTAAGTAGTTTATTTTTATATTTCCCGTGTAACATAGTTGTTCCTATTTTTATTTTGAATGAAGAATATACCCTACATTAGTTAGGTTACAAAATTGTTAATTTAAAGTGCAGTAAAAAGCAATAATAAGTCTTTAATCTGTTTTTGAAGGTATTTTTATAAATTAATAACTAAATGGAATATCAAAGCAGATTCTATTCTTTTTTTATCTATGCTGAGCCCGTTATCCTACTAACTTAGAAAACCTCAACAGATACGCTCTGGATGAGGTAAAACTCATTTTTAACAATACACAAAGTGTGTTGTGTTTAATTTTCAGGGTTATGGGGAATCGATTCATGTTGTTAGGTCAACTAAATGCTGCGGCAAGCCCGCTATCGCAAGATCAAGTACAAAAGCTGCAAGGTTTAGTGGCTGAACTTAATCCAATTCAACAAGCGTGGGTAAGTGGTTACTTAGCTGCAAATGCTAATTCAGCTGCGTTAGGTGCTCCTACGGCAGGCGTACCGGCTGCGGGTGATGCAGCAGCGCTAACTATTTTATATGGTTCGCAAACAGGTAACGCAAAAGGTGTAGCTACCAAAATGAAAGAGCAGGCTGAGTCGCGAGGCTTAGCAGTTAAGCTTGTTAGCATGTCAGATTACAAACCAACAGCCCTGAAAAAAGAAAAGTTTTTAACTATCGTTGTATCTACTTACGGCGAAGGTGAGCCACCAGAAGACGCAGAAACACTCCACGAATTTTTAGCCACTAAAAAAGCGCCAAAACTAGACGATGTGAAAATAGCGGTTATTGGCTTAGGTGATTCTAGCTATGAGTTTTTCTGCCAGACAGCAAAAGATTTTGAAGAGCGTTTAAATAAACTCGGTGCACAAACTATCTATCAACGTGCTGATTTAGATGTAGATTACGAAGATGAAGCCGCTACGTGGATCGCCGGTGCAGTTGATGCATTTGAACCTGATTTAAAAGCGCAGCAAGAAGCCGCTGGTGGTCAAGTTGTATCAATGCCATTTGGCGCTCCTACCTCTGCAGCAAGCCAATATACAAAACAAAATCCATTTGAAGCAGAGCTATTAACTGTTCAAAAAATTACCGGTCGCGACTCAACTAAAGATGTACGCCATGTTGAAATTTCGCTTGAAGGTTCTGACATTACTTACACGCCTGGTGATTCATTAGGTGTGTACTTTTTAAATGACGATGTATTAGTTGATGAAGTACTTACACTTACTCAAATTGATGCAACAAGCATTGTAAAAGTAGGTGATGAAGAGCTAAGCGTACGCGATGCACTTATTGAAAAACTAGAGCTGACTCAGTCATACCCTGGTTTTGTAGAAAAATATGCAACAGCAACAGGTACGCCTGAATTATTAAAGCTTGTAGAAGATAAAGCGGCAATGCGTGCGTATATTGAACCTCGCCAAATATTTGATGTGATTCGCCAAAACCCAGCAAAAATTGATGCGCAAACATTAGTAGATTGCCTACGTAAACTACAAGCTCGTTTGTACTCAATTGCATCTAGCCAAGCTGAGGTTGAAGACGAAGTACATTTAACACTAGGTCTAGTGCAGTTTGATGCATTTGATAGCGAGCATTTAGGTGGTTGTACTGGTTACTTAACTCGTCGTGCAGAAGAAGGTTGTAAAGTTAAAGTATTTAGCGAACACAACGACAATTTCCGCCTACCAACTAACGATGATACACCGGTGATTATGGTTGGCCCTGGTACGGGTATTGCGCCGTTCCGTGCATTTTTACAAGAGCGTGATTCGCGTGAAGCGCAAGGCAAAAACTGGTTGTTCTTTGGTAACCCACATTTCACTCAAGACTTTTTATACCAAGTAGAAATACAGGGTTATTTAAAATCGGGTTTACTTAACAAAGTAGATGTTGCATTTAGCCGTGACCAAGCAGAAAAAGTATACGTACAAGACAAATTACGCAGTAACAGTAAAGACGTGTTTGAGTGGTTAGAAGCCGGCGCTCACTTTTATATTTGTGGCGATGCAAATCGCATGGCAAAAGATGTACACAACGCCTTGGTTGATATCGTTAAAGAAAACACAGGCAAGAGCAATGAAGACGCAGAGCAATATTTAAAAGATTTGCGTAGCGCAAACCGCTATCAGAAAGACGTGTATTAATCACGTTTCTTATTTTATTTAACAGCTAGCAGCCGTCACTGTAACAAATTTAGGATTTAAAATGAGCGAACAAGATAAAAACGTAAAACTTTCTGATAACGAACGTTTGAAAAGAGAAAGTAACTTTTTACGTGGCACCATAGAGCAAGATTTAAAAGACGAAATTACCGGTGGTTTTACTGCCGACAACTTTCAGCTAATTCGTTTTCATGGCATGTACCAACAAGATGACCGCGATATACGTGGTGAGCGTGCTAAGCAAAAGCTAGAGCCGCTACATAATGTAATGTTACGTGCACGTATGCCTGGCGGTATTATTAAGCCAGAGCAGTGGTTAGCAATTGATAAGTTTGCTGATGAAAAAACAAGCTACGGCAGTATTCGTTTAACAACGCGTCAAACGTTTCAGTTTCATGGTGTGCTAAAGCCTAATATTAAAGGCATGCACCAAATGCTTGATAGCGTAGGTATAGACTCTATTGCTACAGCGGGTGACGTTAACCGTAATGTGCTTTGTACTACTAACCCAGTTGAGTCTGAGTTACATCAAGAAGCTTACGACTGGGCTGCAAAAATTTCTGAGCATTTATTACCAAAAACGAAAGCGTATGCCGAAATTTGGTTAAATGGCGAAAAAGCAGAAACCACAGAAGAGCCAATTTTAGGATCTAACTACTTACCGCGTAAATTTAAAACAACGGTAACTATTCCACCTAACAACGAAGTTGATGTGCATGCGAATGACTTAAACTTTGTGGCAATTGCTGATAACGGCAAGCTTGTTGGTTTTAACGTATTAGTGGGCGGTGGCCTTGCCATGACGCACGGCGATACAGCAACTTATCCGCGTAAGGCTGATGACTTTGGCTTTATTACGCTAGAAGATACCTTAAAAATTGCAGAGCATGTTGTATCTGTGCAGCGCGATTGGGGTAATCGTTCAAACCGTAAAAATGCAAAAACTAAATACACACTAGACCGTGTAGGTGTTGATGTATTTAAAGCAGAAGTAGAAAAACGCTCAGGCGTTACGTTTGCACCAAGTCGTCCGTTTGAGTTTACTCACCGAGGCGATCGCATTGGTTGGGTTGAAGGCATTGATGGTAAGCATCACTTAACGCTATTTATTCAAAGTGGTCGTATTTTAGACTACCCAGGCAAACCGCTTAAAACAGGTTGTCGTAAAATCGCAGAAGTTCACCAAGGTGACATGCGTATGACGGCAAACCAAAACTTAATTATTGCTGGCGTACCTGCAGATCAAAAAGCCGTGATTGAAGAGATTGCACGTAGCCATGGCCTGATTGATGACAAAGATTCGCAGCAGCGTAAAAATTCTATGGCGTGTGTTTCACTGCCAACGTGCCCACTTGCAATGGCCGAAGCAGAGCGTTACTTACCAAGCCTAGTAGAAAAAACGGAAGCATTACTTGCCAAGCACGGTATACCAGATGACAGCATTATTATGCGCGTTGTAGGTTGCCCTAACGGTTGTGGCCGCGCAATGCTTGCAGAAGCTGGTTTAGTGGGTAAAGGCCCAGGTAAGTACAACGTTTACCTAGGTGGTAATTTAGAAGGTACACGTATTCCTAAATTGTACCTTGAGAACGTAGGCGAAGACGTTTACCTAGAAGCATTCGATAAGCTCATTGGGCAATGGGCAAAAGAGCGTAACGATGGTGAGTGTTTTGGTGACTTTGTTATACGCAAAGGCATAGTTGCTGAAGTAAAAGTATCAGTAACCGATTTTCACGCTTAATTAAATACCAGCGCCAAAGCGCTGGTGAGGTTTGGAATTTACCATGAGTGAATTTAAAAACATTTTACAGCTAGATAAACAAAGCCAAGCGGCTATGTTAGCTGATGCTAATGGTTTGCTAGCGAATATGAGCGCAGAACAGCGTGTTGCATGGGCGCTTGATAACTTGCCTAATACGGCTTTTTTATCATCTAGCTTTGGTATTCAAGCGGCAGTAATGCTGCATTTAATGACCTCACAACGTCCAGATATTCCCGTTGTATTAACCGATACAGGCTATTTATTTCCTGAAACGTATCAGTTTATTGAACAAATGAGTGAGCGTTTATCACTTAACTTAAAGGTGTATAGAGCGCAGCTAAGCCCAGCATGGCAAGAAGCTAAGTTTGGCAAGTTGTGGGAGCAAGGCGAGGACGGCATTAAGCAATATAACCAGCTTAATAAAGTTGAGCCGATGACCCGCGCACTTAAAGAGATCGAAGCGGGCACGTGGTTTAGTGGTTTGCGTCGCGATCAATCATCTACACGTGCTGATAAACAGTTTGTAGAAATAAGCCGTGGTACCGTTAAAGTGTACCCGATTATTGAATGGTCTAACCGCGACGTGTATCAGTACCTGACTAAGCATGATTTACCTTACCACCCATTATGGGAACAAGGTTATGTATCGATGGGTGACGTACATACAACACGTAAGTTAGAACCAGGAATGACAGAGGAAGAAACTCGCTTTTTTGGCTTAAACCGAGAATGCGGACTGCACATGGATGGTGACGGTATTTAACGTCACTACGATGTAGTTAAATCGCAAATAAAAACGCAGCTTCGGCTGCGTTTTTATTTTCTTTTATTCGGGTACAAAAAATTGCCTAATTAAGTATTTTTTATTAGACTCAAGGCATTAAAGGATTAATTAAAGCAGGAACGCTATGAAATACTTTACCTACTTAGCTATATCAATCATGGCTATTGCAGTCATCTCTTTGTTTTATTTAAAAAAGCCCGATGGTCAAACATGGCTTTCTGCATCATCAATTAGCAGTGAATCTCAGCAAATTAAAGAAAAAATGGTCGCGCTATCTAGCAATACTTTGGACCAAGCAGTGTTGGGCGTTAAGCAAGCTGGCGATAAAATTGCGAGCAGTATTTCTGATGAACCAATTGCTGCAAATGCTACCTCAAGTGGTAAAATTTTTAAGTGGCAAGACGAAACAGGCCAATGGCACTTTTCTGATACACCTAACCCGCATGTAAAAAGTATTGAAGTAAAACTCGATCCTAAAGATATTACAGTTATTGCTGCAGAAGACACGTCTATTTTAAATACCTCTTCAACTCCAAACACAATATCGGCTGCACCAGAGGGGATCAGTATTTTGAACCCAGATTCGGTTAAAAAGCTATTTAATGACGCCGAAAATGTAAAAGACAAACTAGAAAAACGTAATAAAGAAATTAATAATTTAAGTGCACTTTAATTATTTAGAGTGAGTGCTTTTATGGTTTTTTAAATAACGTTTTTCGGCTTCCATCAATAATACTGTTAAATATATTTTAGTGGGAAGCGACAGCAGCACGCCTACAGCAATGCATGCCGCCGCTGTAATTATTCCTTTAATACCATGCTCGACAGTAAAGTAGTTCGACACAATTAAAGTATGGCCAGTCACGATAAGGCACAACCCAAGCATTATTGTTGTTTTAAGCAGCCTAATTATCATTGTTTGCGACATAGTTACCTCAGTAGGCACGCTTTAAATGTTTAGCATTGATTTAAGACAACAAACAACACATATAAAAAAGCCCAGCTTATTACTAAACTGGGCTTTTAGATGTATTAACTACTGTCTTTGTTAGTCGAGCATATTACGCAGTACATATTGTAAAATGCCGCCGTGTTTGTAGTAATCCCACTCTTTAGGGGTATCAATACGTACGTCTGCACTCAAGGTTACTTTTTTACCTTCGGCATTTGTGGCAATAACGGTAACTTCATCGGTTTTATCGTACAGGCCATCAATATCAAATTGTTCTTGCCCTGTTAACCCGTGTGACTCGTAGCTTTCACCTTCTTTAAATTGCAGCGGTAATACACCCATACCAATTAAGTTAGAGCGATGAATACGTTCGTAGCTTTGTGCTACAACGGCTTTAACGCCTAATAAAAGTGAGCCTTTAGCAGCCCAGTCACGAGATGAACCCGTGCCATATTCTTTGCCCGCTAAAATAATGAGTGGAGTATTATTTTTTTGATACTCCATTGCTGCATCATAAATGCTCTCTAGCGTATCGCCAGGCTGAGTACGTGTTACTCCGCCTTCAGTACCAGGAGCTAGTAAGTTTTTAAGACGCACATTAGCGAACGTTCCACGCATCATTACTTCGTGATTACCACGGCGTGAGCCGTACGAGTTAAATTGCGCTTTATCTACACCTTTCTCTTGCAAGTATAAGCCTGCTGGCGCTTCTGCTTTAATAGCACCCGCTGGAGAAATATGGTCAGTGGTTACTGAATCCCCAAGTTTAGCTAAACAACGTGCACCTTCGATAGAAGGAATTCCCGGTGGTTCTACTTTCATACCATCAAAAAAGGGTGCTTTTTTAATGTAGGTAGATGCATCATCCCAATCGTAAAGTTTGCCATCCGGTATTTTAATTTGCTGCCAACGGCTATCGCCTTCGTAAACGTTAGCGTAGCTTTTTTCAAACATTTCTTTAGTTACGGTTTCTTTAACTAAGTCACTTACTTCTTTAACGCTTGGCCAAATGTTTTTAAGGTAAATATCGTTACCGTTAGCATCTTGAGCAAGGGGTTCGTTGTATACGTCAATATCGGTTCTACCTGCAATGGCATAAGCTACGACAAGCGGAGGAGAGGCTAAAAAGTTCATTTTAACATCTTGGTGAATACGCCCTTCAAAGTTACGGTTACCCGATAAAATAGAGCTCACTACTAATTTATGTTTTTGAATCGCGTCTGATATTTCAGTTGCAAGTGGCCCTGAATTACCAATACACGTGGTACAGCCGTAGCCAACTAAGTTAAAGCCTAGGCTTTCTAGGTCGTCCATCAGGCCTGCTTTTTCTAGGTAGTCGGTAACTACTTTTGAGCCTGGAGCAAGTGATGTTTTAACCCAAGGTTTTACATTAATGCCTAACTGTTTCGCTTTTTTAGCAACCAAACCAGCAGCTAAAATAACACTTGGATTAGAGGTGTTGGTACAGCTGGTAATTGCGGCAATAACACAAGCGCCATCGTTTAGCTCAAACTCTTGGCCTTTAAATTTAACCTTAGCGGCACCCATAAACTGCGCTTCGTTAACTGGCTCATCTGGATTTGTTGTTGGGCCTTCACTTTCAATACGAGCTTGTTCTTCATCGCTTTTATCGCGACGAGCCATACGCTCATCTTGAAAGCCTTTTAAATGCTCGCCAATTACTTCACCCGCTTTATTTAGGGCAATTCTATCTTGTGGACGTTTAGGGCCTGCAAGGCTTGGTACAACATCGTCTAATTTAAGTTCGAGTGTATCGGTGTAGCTTGCTTCGTCGCCATCATTACGCCATAAACCTTGGTGTTTAGCATAATCTTCAATTACCTTTAGGTGTTTTTCGTCGCGGTTTGTTAAGCGAAGGTAGTTAATGGTTTCATCATCAATCGGGAAAATACCACACGTAGCGCCGTATTCTGGTGCCATATTCGCTATGGTTGCTCTATCGGCAAGTGGTAGGTCGGCAAGGCCGTCACCATAAAACTCTACAAATTTACCCACTACACCATGGTTACGCAGTATTTCGGTTACTGTTAATACTAAATCGGTTGCGGTTGTACCTTCAGGTAATCTGCCGCTTAGCTTCATACCGACTACTTGTGGAATCAATAAACTAATTGGCTGACCAAGCATAGCCGCTTCGGCTTCAATACCGCCTACGCCCCAACCAAGTACACCTAAGCCATTAATCATGGTTGTATGAGAGTCGGTACCTACGAGAGTGTCTGGGTAAGCGAATTTTTTGCCATCGCGCTCTTCATTAAAAACAACACGGGCTAAATACTCTAAATTCACTTGGTGAACAATACCGGTTGCTGGTGGCACTACTTTTAAATTATCAAAAGCGGTTTGTCCCCAGCGTAAAAATTCGTAACGTTCTTTATTTCGGTCATATTCAAGCTTGGCATTTAAATCAAATGCACCATCATTACCATAACCATCTACTTGTACCGAATGGTCAATCACAAGTTCAGCAGGCGATAACGGGTTTATTTTTGCAGGATCTCCACCTAGCTTTTCCATTGCGTCACGCATCGCGGCTAAATCTACAATAGCGGGTACGCCGGTAAAATCTTGCATAACAACACGGGCGGGAGTAAAGGCAACTTCAGATGCAGGCTTTGCTTGAGGGTCCCAATTAAGAAGGGCTTGAATGTCTTGTTCTTTTATATTTACGCCATCTTCGTTACGAAGAAGGTTTTCAAGTAGTACTTTTAAGGAAAAGGGCAATCGTTTCGCTTTGTCGCCAAGTCCTTTTAGAGAATGAATATGATATTGCTCACCATTTATTGTGAGCTGATGTTGGGTATCGAAACTATTATTCATTATTTGCCCCTTTATGAATTATAAAAATGTTTTGAAGAGTGACCTCTGTAGTGTTCGAGTTGCAAAGTACATACCAGTGTAAAAAATCGCGTTTAGAGAACGAATTTTATACAGTTATTATAGTAGAGACGATGCTGAAAAATTTAATTTCAAGAGATGATTTAAAAGAAGAGATAGGGTCAAAAGTTATTTCGACCCTTATTAATTACTGTAACCAACCTTGTTGCTTACCTTTAATACTCAAGCAAAGTAAAGCGATGGCAATAATGATTACAAAAATAGGCATAAATACCGCACTTGCGCCAAGTAGCTCAATACTATTTATGACCACAAAATTATAATATTGCTGAATTAAAATAGCGCCGAGCGATAGCGAAAAAGTAGGTGTTGCCAGCGCGTTTTTAGCAAGTAAAAACAGACAACCCAAAGTGCTTCCAAATACAGCTACAGCAAATGCAATGGTTGACCAAAGAGGGATGTCAGAGTAGGCAGCTTGTTGATCTAACGGAAGTTTACCTATCATTTCGGGTGTCATCATCATGTGCATAGCAAATGCAATAACGCCAAGTAAGTTCCATACGAGTGCCGCCCATACAACGGGTTTAAACCAATTTTTAGGTGTGTTTACAGACATTTTATAACCTTGTTTTATTATTATTAACGAGGTTATTAAAGAGTAAAAAGGCCAACTATACAAGTTGGCCTTTTTATATAAAAAGAGTGCTTTTAAATGCTTAACCAAATGAAATAGGACGACGACCTGTTTTATCATCTACTTTTGGTTTTTTAGTTCGCTTACGCTTACTTTTAGCTGGTTGATTTGTTGGTTGTGGTGCAGCTTGCTTTGACTCTGCTTGAGTTTGTACCGCAGGTTTTTCTACAGGGATTGCATCTTCACTTAGTGAGAGTTTAAAAAACTCACCATCAAACTCTAGTACATCACCACTGTATAATTTTTTCCGTTTAATTGTACAAATTTCATGGTTAACACCCACATAGCCTTCAGTAATTAGGTTTTTAGCTTGGCCGCCACCTTCAACTAAGTTTAGTACTTTTAATAATTTACAGAGCTCAATCGGCTCTTCTTCTAATTCTATTTCTATGTATTCTTCGTTCATATTTGCTCTCGGTGGGGTAACGCACAAGCTGTAGTATAAAGGCTTGCAGCTACTTTTGCACCAAAGCAAGTAACTTTAGCTAATTGTAATAGGGAAATAACGACGAAAGTTTTTATGTATTTTATCTGTCTTTAAAAAAACTGAAGCAATTGAAGAGTAATCTTTGCAGCAGTTAATTTTACGTATGGCCTGCTAATTGCTAAAACTTTGGCGGAATAAATATTTTTCATTAAATGGAGTAGGAAATGGGCGTAAGATTAGCAATGAAAAAAGAGCTAATGGGATTAGATAATTCAGGTATGTTAACTGCTGACGATGTTAGAGAGCACCTTGCTAATTCTGTAAAAAAGCAAGCTGATCAAGGTGAGCGCGGTTTTTCTGTAATTTCAAAATTCAATGATACCCATAGCCGTTTAGTTAGTGGTGATGCCACGAGAAAAACAAAACTTGAATTTGAACGTCATCGTTTATTTAAAGAAGTTTTATATACTCGCAAAAGTGTTGATGCTTGGTTAGATAGCCAAACAAATTAAATTGCGATAAATAGTTACCTTTAATAGACTACAATTGTAATCAAAAAGGGGTAACTATGAAAAGTGGAATTTTAATATGTGTGTTGGCATTACTATTAGCTGCGTGCCAACAACCTACCGTGTATGTATTTAGTGAAAACTTGCAAGATGAACAGCGCAACCAGCTCGATGCTGCGCTAAAAGCACAATCGCTCCCTTATGAATATGTAGAGCTGGCAATCCCACCTGATTTTGGTGAAGCCACATTACTCTTATCAAGTGATAAGATTTATCCTAAAGAAACTGAGCAACTTGCGGCTATAATGCAAGAGCTAGGTTACAAGCCACAAGTTAACTACACGACTCGTTCAAATCACTTTTATGGTGATGGCAATATAGGCTTTTATTTAAAGAATATAGTGGCGGGTACTACCTTTGTTATGCCTAAAAAGTTACGAACAACTCAATGCAGCGAAGAGAAGTACAATGATTTACTTGTCACATTTACAGATAAATATGCTGACTTTAGTTTACCCAGTGGCGCTGTTGTAAGGTTAGGTTGGGAGTTTTTATACGGTTACGTTGTTATTTATTATAAAACCTATTCGCAAACATATCGTCATTCACAGCCGTTTGTAAATACCCCCTTTGGTGCCAAGCCCTCAGATACTTACACTTTTACTGCGCACGTTAATAAGCCCAGTTGGCTTGATTGCTCATTGCAAATTGTTTATATGGATTGAACTAACCGTGAGTTTCTATATGCTCGCTTAATTTGGCAATGCGCAGGCTCATACCTTCAATAATTCGGTCTTTAATTTTTTCGCGGATAACATTAGGTAAGCGGGTGAGTGCTTCAGGGGTAATGGCAAGTACTATGGTGTCGGTTTTAGCGCGAGCACTGGTACTGCGCTCTCGGTTATTTATAAAGGCACCTTCACCTATAAATTCACCGGGCTCTATAGTGCCAAGTTCTAGTAAATGGTTATGCTTAAATACTAATAATGCGCCGCTAAGTACAATGTACAAGCGCTTGTCGTTATCGTATTGCTTAAATAAAAATTGATGCTGACTTACTAAATATAACAGGCCGAACGACTCCAATAAGACTTGGCGCTCGCTGAGCGTAAATTCTTTAAAAAAGTGCAGCCTGTTTATAATTTCCATTTGTTTGAATAATGGAATATGTTCGATTAGCTTCATCAATAACCAAATGTGTTAAAAGCGTTTAATCAGCTAATATTGCGCTCTTTTAATTTTCGGGTCAACGTGTTGCGTCCCCAACCAATTTTTATAGCAGCATCTTGTTTATGACCAGAGCAATTAGCCAGGGCTGTTTTTATTAAGCGAGTTTCTAGTTGAGCTTGAATGTCAGGCCAAATATTTTCTTTGCCTTTTTTTAGCTCTTGATTAAGCCATTGTTGGAATGCATCGAGCCAATCACCTTCTTCTTGGGTTGGTGAAGCATCCAGAATCTCCGGCGGTAAATCTTGCTCGCTTACAAGCTCACCCGGTGCCATAACTGTCAGCCAGCGACAGGTGTTTTCTAACTGGCGTACATTACCTGGCCAATTAAATAAACGTAGTTGCTCAGTCGCTTTAGGGCTCAGTACTTTACTTTCTACTTGTAGCTCTTTAGCGCTTTTATGTAAAAAGTGTTGCGATAAGCTTTCTATATCTTCAGTACGCTCTCGAAGAGCGGGTAAACGTAGGCGCACAACATTAAGACGATGAAATAAATCATCCCTAAACTTGCCTTGTTTAACTAAATCTTCAAGGTTTTGGTGCGTAGCTGCAATAATGCGTACGTCCACTTTTATACTTTGATGGCCACCAACGCGATAAAACTCACCATCGGCAAGAACGCGTAATAAACGTGTTTGCACATCAAGTGGCATATCACCAATTTCATCTAAAAATAGTGTACCGCCATTGGCTTGCTCAAAGCGGCCTTTACGTACGCTATCGGCGCCCGTAAACGCGCCTTTTTCGTGGCCAAATAACTCTGACTCAACAAGCTCTTTTGGAATGGCCGCCATGTTAAGTGCAATAAATTGATTTTCTTTACGTGGGCTATGGTTGTGCAGGGCGCTGGCGACAAGCTCTTTACCTGTGCCAGATTCACCATTTATTAATACGCTCATGCTAGAGGCCGATAGTTTACCTATCGCTCTAAACACTTCTTGCATAGCGGGTGCTTCACCAATAATGTGGGCACTTTTTGGTGGAGCTTGCTTTCGCTTAGTTTTTTTAGTGGAGTTTGCTCTGCATGCGCTCTCGACTAGCGCCACTGCTTCGTTTAAATCAAACGGCTTAGCTAGGTATTCAAAAGCACCTTTTTGGAATGCATTAACTGCAGAGTCCAAATCTGAGTGGGCAGTCATTATAATAACTGGCAGCCCAGGGTTTTGCTCTGCTATAAGCTCAAGCAACGCCATGCCATCCATACCAGGCATTCGTACGTCCGAAACTAAAACAGTAGGTTGACTAAACTTTAATGCGCTTAATACATCTTGCGCATTAGCAAAGCTTTCTGCGTTAAACCCTGCACGGGTTAGTGCTTTTTCAAGTACAAATCGAATAGAAGCATCATCATCTACAAGCCAAACTGTTTTCATGCAAACTCCAAACATTAATCTGCAAAGGGCAGATAGATATTAAATTCAGTATGTCCAGGCCAGCTATCACATTCTATATAGCCATCATGTTGATCTATCAGCGTTTGCGCTATTGAGAGTCCTAACCCTGAGCCATCTTCTTTATTGGTGATCATAGGGTAGAACAGTGTTTCACGTACACTGGGATCAATACCTGGTCCGTTATCAGATATTTGGATCAACAAGGCTTTTTTAGGTGCTTTACCTGGGCGACGATGTTGATGATTAATGCGGGTTTTTATTGTTATTTCACCGCCATCTACAAGCGCCTGCTGAGCATTTCGAACAATGTTTAATACTACTTGCTGAATTTTACCTTGATCAATGTATACATCAGGAATGCTTGGGTCGTAATCCTTAACCAAGCTAATGTTAGAACAATTATCTAACGTACTTAGTCGTGCAACTGATTCAAGTGATTGATGTATATTGCCATACGATTTTTGCGGAAGCTGATTTGGCCCTAAAAGCCTATCTACTAATTCGCGTAATCGGTCAGCTTGCTCAATGATAAGTTCAGCACATTGGTCTCTTTCTTGTTGATCAACCTCATACTGCAATAACTGCGCCGCTCCGCGAATTCCACCTAAAGGATTTTTAATTTCGTGAGCTAAGCCTCTAATTAGATTTCGGGCTGCTTGGTATTGATGCATTTGATTAGACGCTTGGTCGTGCTTAATTTCGTCATCAGTTTGGCGCCACTCAAATAAAATATAAAGTGAGCCATCAAACTTAATTTGTCGTGTACTTACGGCTACTTTTGCATGGCGAGAATCGCTAAAAACCACGTCAGCTCTGTGCTGCTGGCAATCTACACCTTCAACTAATGAGTATTGTTCTATACGCTGCAAATCGATTGAATGGTAATTAAAAAGACTATCGAAAGGCTGTTCTAATAGGCGCTTGTTACCAAGGCCAAGCAGTTCGTTAGTACTGGTATTGGCATAGACAACGGTGAAGTTTTTATCAAGCAACATGATAGCGGTTGTTTGATTTTGCCAAATAGCATCGAGTAGCTCAGGGCTAAAGTTTTTATTATTAATCATAGCTGCACCATTTTAGTGCGTGGATATTTACAAGCAAGTTATATAGTAAAATACACTGCTGCACGTTTAGTAATGCCCCAATTTAGTTACTTAGGTTTAGCCCTTTTCGGTGCATAAAAAATATGCAGGGCTCACTTATAGCAATAACTTGGTTTTTACTATTAAAAAGCTTTAATTGTAGTGTGTGCTCACCACGTTCTACATCTCTTATTGCAAAGGTTGAACTGTCACTGGCTGGGCCATGTGCTTTGCCATCAATAAAAAGTTGTATAGTAAAACCAGTTTCAAAGCGTGGTTTTATTCGGCTAGTAACATAAACAGTGCCGGTATTTTCACGAATAGTCTGGTTATGATCAGGTGAGGAAATGGCAATACTAAAGGCCGCTTGTTGGGGCTGGGGTTGCTCGTCAAAAATGTCAGTATTTGTTGCAGGCATATTAAGATCTTGGCTGGTAAGCTTTACCTCTTTAGCACCTTTATGAGGGGTGTCAGAGAACACTAATACGCCATTTTTATCTTTCCAAGCGTATATCTTTGTTTCACCAGCGTAACCATAATTGCTTAATCCTAAAGCAATTAATAGTAATAAAATCTTGTTGTTCACTCTGCAGCCCTGCATTTTTGTCGGTAACTTAACTTTAGTGGAGATTGATTAATTTTACCATTAAAAAAGCCCGCAAAGCGGGCTTGAGAACACACATATTTTATACAGCTAAATTAACAGCTGTAGTACATTTCAAACTCAACTGGGTGAGTTGTCATGTTAAGCTTTTCAACTTCTTTAGATTTAAGTTCGATGTAAGCATCGATTAAGTCGTCAGTGAATACACCACCTTGAGTTAAGAATTCACGGTCTGCGCTAAGTGCAGATAGTGCTTCGTCAAGTGATGCTGCAACAGTTGGGATTTCTGCTGCTTCTTCAGCTGGTAAGTCATATAAATCTTTATCCATAGCATCGCCAGGGTGGATCTTGTTTTTGATACCATCAAGGCCAGCCATAAGCATTGCTGAGAAAGCAAGGTATGGGTTAGCTGTTGGATCTGGGAAGCGTACTTCAATACGACGACCTTTTTCAGATGGAACCACTGGGATACGGATTGATGCAGAACGGTTACGTGCAGAGTATGCAAGCATAACTGGTGCTTCAAACCCTGGTACTAAACGTTTGTACGAGTTAGTAGAGGCATTTGCAAAAGCGTTAATTGCTTTAGCATGCTTGATGATACCGCCAATGTAGTAAAGCGCATCTTCAGAAAGGCCGCCGTACTTATCACCAGCAAAAAGGTTTACACCATCTTTAGCAAGTGACTGGTGACAATGCATACCAGAACCGTTATCACCAACAACTGGCTTAGGCATAAACGTTGCTGTTTTACCGTATAAGTGAGCCATGTTATGGATAACATATTTCATTTCTTGAATTTCATCCGCTTTTAATACCATTGTATTAAAGCGAGTAGCAATCTCGTTTTGACCTGCTGTTGCAACTTCGTGGTGATGTGCTTCTACTACTTGGCCCATTTCTTCTAGAACTAGACACGTAGCTGAACGCCAATCTTGGAAGTCATCAACAGGAGCAACTGGGAAGTAACCGCCTTTAATACCTGGACGGTGACCTGTGTTGCCATCTGCATATTCTTTATCTGAGTTCCAAGCAGCTTGCTTAGAGTCAATTTTGTACATAGAACCAGACATATCTGATTTGTATTTAACGTCGTCAAATACGAAAAACTCTGGCTCAGGGCCAAATAAAACTGTATCTGCAATACCTGTAGAGCGCATGTAATCTTCAGCACGCTTAGCAACAGAACGCGGGTCGCGCTCATAACCTTGAAGCGTAGAAGGCTCTACTACGTCACAACGTACGATTAATGTTGATTCTTCAGTGAAAGGGTCTAGTTTGATTGAGTCAGCAACTGGCATTAATACCATGTCTGATTCGTTTATGCCTTTCCAGCCTGCAATTGAAGAACCGTCAAACATTTTACCGTCTTCAAAAAAGTCTTCATCAACTTGGTGATGAGGAATAGATACATGTTGTTCTTTACCCTTAGTGTCAGTAAAGCGTAAATCAATGAACTTAACGTCATTTTCTTTAATAAAATCTAAAACCGATTGTGACATGTGTCCTCCAACTATTGGGTTTTGTTATTGCTGCATAATTGCTTTGGGATTTACTAAGCTGATTTTGTGCCATTTTTATAACTAGCTGTTTATAAATTAAAAAAATATCGTTGCATCAAAATGGAATGTACAAACGCACTATATTGGTGCGTAAATTTTCCTTTTTGGTGCAAAATTTACAGGGCACAATTTGCTGCTAATTTAATCGCTCGGAAATAGCATAACCTAAATGCAAAAGAGTACCAAAAAGATCAGCAAAATAGCCAAAAAGGCTGTTTTTCAAAAAAAATTTGAAATTTAATTCATATAATTGTCATATATAAAACAGATACTTAGTAAAAGTATTGAGAAAGTTTTGAAATTTATATTGGATAAACTTTCATCCATGTCATTAATGAGGGATAATATGCGCCCTTTTAAATCCTATGCTGGGACATCTCGCGAAAGCGTGGATGAGTGCGTAGATCTTGCAGGATCAATGAGAATTTAATTTCTCTGAGTAAATATATGAGCATCGAACAGTTAAGAAATATAGCGATTATCGCGCACGTTGACCATGGTAAAACAACACTGGTTGACAAACTACTTGAGCAATCAGGTACATTAGAAACACGCGGCGGTAACGAAGAGCGCGTGATGGACTCAAACGACATTGAGAAAGAACGTGGTATTACCATTTTGGCTAAAAACACAGCCATTTCTTGGAATGACTACCATATCAATATCGTAGATACCCCGGGACACGCCGATTTCGGTGGTGAAGTTGAACGCGTACTTTCGATGGCTGACTCAGTATTATTACTTGTTGATGCTCAAGAAGGTCCAATGCCGCAAACGCGTTTCGTTACGCAAAAAGCATTCGCGCAAGGCTTAAAGCCAATCGTCGTTATCAATAAAATTGATAAGCCAGGCGCTCGTCCAGATTGGGTTATGGATCAAATCTTTGATTTATTCGACAACCTTGGCGCGACTGACGAACAGTTAGACTTTAAAGTAATCTACGCTTCAGCAATCAACGGTTGGGCAACACTAGATTTAGACGAACCATCAGACAACATGGAACCTATGTTCAAGATGATCGTTGAAGAAGTATCACCACCGGATGCAGATCCTGAAGGTGACTTCCAAATGCAAATTTCTCAACTAGATTACAACTCTTATGTTGGTGTAGTTGGTATTGGTCGTATTAAACGTGGTTCTGTTGCTCCTAACCAACAAGTTACTATTATCAGTGCTGATGGCACTACACGTAATGGTAAAATTGGTGCAGTACAAAGCTACCTAGGTCTTGAGCGTATCGAAACTGATAGAGCTTACGCTGGTAACATCGTAACTGTAACAGGTATTGGTGAGCTTAAGATTTCTGATACAGTTTGTTTCCCAGGAAACGTTGAAGCATTACCACCACTAAGTGTTGATGAGCCAACTGTAACAATGACATTCTCTGTAAATAACTCACCTTTCTGTGGTAAAGAAGGTAAGTTTGTAACGTCACGTAATATCCGTGAGCGTTTAGACAAAGAATTAGTACACAACGTAGCACTTCGCGTTGAAGATACTGCTAGCCCAGATAGCTTCCGTGTTTCTGGTCGTGGTGAATTACACCTAGGTATCTTAATCGAAAACATGCGTCGTGAAGGTTACGAGCTTTCAGTTTCTCGTCCAGAAGTTATCTTACGTACTGTAGATGGCGTTCTAGAAGAACCGTTTGAAACAGTGACTATTGACTGTCAAGAAGAGCATCAAGGTTCTGTTATGGAACAAGTTGGCCTACGTAAAGGTGAACTTACTAACATGACTCCAGATGGCAAAGGCCGTATGCGTTTAGACTTCATGATCCCAAGCCGTGGTTTAATTGGTTTCCAAACTGATTTCATGACGCTTACTTCGGGTTCTGGTCTTATGTACCATACGTTCGATCATTATGGTCCTCATAAAGGTGGCGCTATCGGTGTTCGTAAGAACGGCGTAATGATTGCAAACGCAACTGGTAAAGCACTTACTAACGCATTATTTAACTTACAAGAGCGCGGCCGTTTATTCATCGGTCACGGTGTTGAAGTATACGAAGGTATGGTTATCGGTATTCATAACCGTGATAACGACCTTACAGTTAACGCCCTTAAAGGCAAGCAGTTAACTAACGTACGTGCATCTGGTACTGATGAAGCGCAAACGCTTTCTCCACACCTTAACTACTCACTTGAGCAAGCGCTTGAGTTCATCGATGATGACGAGCTAGTTGAAGTTACTCCACTAAACATTCGTATCCGTAAGAAACACCTTACAGAAAACGAACGTAAACGTGCGGGTCGTGCACCTAAGTCATAATCTATTAATTTAGAATAATGATTTTAAAAGCCGCTGTATTGAAAAACACAGCGGCTTTTTTGTGAATAATAGTTAGCGAGAAAAGAGCTGTAAGCTCTCAGGTTAGAAGAACATCGCGGTTGGTTCGATACCGTTAAACAGTTTTTAATATTGAACCTAAAAAAGGTATTAAGTTATTATCAAAGCTATATTTAATATGTGCGAGTAAGCTAGTGTGAATACCGAAAATGAAATGAAGGCAAAACTAGAGATAGAACATATTGCTGAACTGCAAAAATATAAAGATGAATTTGAAACGTTAGGAAAAAATGATTGGGGCTTGAAAGATCTCATATCAATTTTTTTACCGTTTGTTTTGTTATCAATTGCTAATAGCTTCTATGATATTGAAACTGAATTATTTCAAATAATATGTTTTATTTTTCTTGCTTCAGCTATGGTGCAGGGAATGATTAGGGAGCAAACCAAAAAAACAAATCGCAGAATTGATTTGCTTCTTAAAATTATTAAACATGAGCAAAAGGGTGGCTGAAATTAGCTTTATATTAGGGCGCAGCGCTCTTTGTCTAAGCAAAAACGTGCTTGAGAATTAAATAATCGATATTGCAAAGTCTATGTTTTTGTTGGTAGGATATTTTTCGTTGGGTTTCGCTTTGCTCAACCCAACCTACTTATTGGTGTTGGGGGCTTACTTTTTAGGGAGTAGGGTTATTTTGCCAAATACGTCGGCATCTATAAAACCACGATTTCTGTCGCCATTTACCGGCTGTACTTCGTGTGAGCCCATAAAATGCTCGCGCACCTCACTGCCATCGTTATCGCAATACGCTAACATAAAGCCGATTACTTGCTTTTCGATAAGTGTAAGTGGGGTGTTTTTAGCACCTTCTTTATAATCATTAGGGTAGATCTTTATCGCTACTTCCCAGGTGATGTTAAAAGGCGCGGTGGTATTGCGCTTCCAGTTACTAACTAGGTGGTCGGTATACAAATGGGCTTTTTTATCAGGTCCGTAATCGGCAGCTTGGTTATCAAGGCCAATATGGTACGCCAATGCGGTGTGATTAAATTGATGATTACCGCCCGATGCATCGCTATCAATAAATACTTCAAGCGCATCGTCATCCCAATATTTATAGGTTGGATCTGCGTGTGTATCTATTAGAACATCATCCACAATATCGGCTTGTAGGTATAAATAGTTTTGATCCCACAATAAACGATAACGCCCTTTAAAGTCGGCATCGTTTGATGGCAGTGTGCCATCCATTAGATAAGGCATGTCGTGCCAAGCGGCTTTATCCCATACGCTTTCTGATACGCCATCAATAGTAATTGGAGTTGGTGTATGTTCAACATCAATAGCCATTGATGGCGTGCTTAATAAAAAGCTTAAGGCGAGTGCTAATTTCTTCATTAATCTCTCAATTTTATTGTCGATTCGTCTTAATGTAATAACAATCTTAAAACAGCTAAGTAAATAGTTACAGTGAAATACTTTCGCCTTCGTTTAAAATATACAGCGGTACTTTTGAATCCATTTTATTGTACATATGCAATAAGCGCAGCAGGGCTGAATGACTGCTGTGGTCGCCCATTTTCCAACTTGAGTTACCGTATCCCCACGGTATCATTACTTTGCAGTTAAGCTCTTGTGCTGCGTTGAGCGCGTCTTCTGGTGTGGTGTGAACGTAACGATAAAATTTACCACTTTCTTTACTGTAGTAAGAAGCGATTGGGATTAAGCATACATCTATATCGCCATATTTTTGCTGTATGTCTTTAAAATGTTTTGAGTAGCCTGTATCGCCTGCAAAAAATAAGGTGCTACCGTTTTGTTCAAGCAGCCAGCCATTCCATAAGTCTTTATTGTTATCTTCGTAAATAAAGGGCACTAATACGCGAGCGCTAAAATGATGAGCTGGCACGGCGTTAATAACTAAGTCGTCAATGTTGGTTGTTGAGTACCACGGCATTTCGCTAATGTTAAAACCGCCGGTAGGGAAGTTGTCGGCCATCCCGAGTGGTGTTAAATAGCGAGGTTTATTGTCAATGCTTTGTATGTCGGCTTTATTAAAATGATCGTAATGAATATGCGAATACATTACCGCATCAATATTTTCGAGTTCTTGCTCACTAGGCCAAGCGCCTGCTTTACGATAAATGCCACCGCCGAGTTTAAAGCCAAGTGCCACTGGAGAATCAAACTGATTTTTTACCGGATCAAACAGCACACTTTGACCATTTGGAGTGTTAATAACAAAACTAGCGTGACCAAGCCAGCGTACGGTATAGCCAGTGCTAAGTTGTGGTTTAGTTTGCTGGCCTTGGTACTGGCAGTTTTCGCTGCCGGTTTTGCATAGTAAGTCTGGGTGAGCTGGGTAGCAGTTTTCAGTACAGGTAGTGGGATATGTTTTTTCACCTGTGTATAAATTTTTATAACGACCGTTCTTATCATTAATAACAACAACTGAGTCAGAGCTGGTAATACGATTAATATTATTAGGTGCACCGCAGGCCGTTAATATACATAAGAGTATTGCTGCGATTAAAAAGCGTTTCATTGTAAATCCCTTTTAGTATTCCCTTTAACATAAAAAAGCCTGCAGCTAAGCAGGCTTTTTAAAGTAACAAATGATTAGCCAGCGCTGTTCATTTGTTCAATAAATTTATTTGAATCGGCAATCGATTTGTTCATGTCGTTCATCAACAATTGAATATCGCGCTTAAGGTTAGTGAATTCACCTTTAATAGCCGATACCGCTTGTGCATTTAAGTTATGCTTTAAGTATAAAACGTTATCATGAAGCGAGGTTAATACTGGCTCCATTTTACTCTCTGCGCTGCGCATTGAGCGTAATAGCTGATCAAATTGACGCTTAGTCGCGGTTAGCTTTTTGCTGCTTTCACGCTTAAGTGACGCGCTTTTGTATTGCTCTAACTCATCGCTCCACTCATCAAATAGCGCTTCTGCCACGTCTTCTACTTTATTGATGTTAGTTGACACTTCGTTAGCGGCATTTAAGCTCGACTCGTAATCGTCATTTAACTGATTATAAGTGTCTTGTAGTTCGCCACCATTAAAATCGATTAGAGTCGTTAAGCGCTCTAGTGCCGATTTAAATTCTTCTTGTGACTCTTGTTGCGAGTCTTTGGTTTCTTCTACGCGGTCAATAAGAATATCGCGTTTGTGAACACCCACTTTTTCCATCGCAGAATAATAAGCAGATTGGCAGCCAGTTAAAGTAAGTGTTACTACAAGCATTGAAACACTGAGTAATGTTTGTTTTTTCATTTGAATTCCTGTTTACGAGCGTTAGTGCTGTAAATTATGGCGCTGATTGTTATTATAATCAAAACTATATAAGCACAAGTCAATTGTATGAATGATAAGCTCTCACATTACAAACAGCAAGTTAAGTCCTTTATACGCCAGCAGCCTGGTTGGTGGATGCAGTATTTTAATCGTTGTATAGACGATCAGATAACGGTTAATGCAGGTTACCTTGCTTACGTAACCCTTCTTTCTTTAGTGCCATTAATTGCGGTGGGTGTTGCTATATTTTCAGCTTTTCCGGGCTTTGAATCTACTCGCATGGAAATTGAGAGCTTTTTGTTTACCAACTTTGTCCCTACCTCTACCGATGTTATTAGAGAGCATATTAGCTCCTTTGCCGGTAACGCTAATCAAATGACGGCGGTAGGTATTGGCTTTTTAGCTGCAATAGCCTTGCTGTTAATACGTAATGTAGATGCCACACTAAATCGAATTTGGCGAATTAAGAAAAAACGCCCAATGATGATCTCATTTGCTGTGTACTGGATGGTTTTGAGCTTAGGGCCTGTATTACTCGGAGCGAGTATTGGTGTTACCTCTTATATTGTATCTTTGGTATCGTTTGCTGATCAGGGTATTCCTGGGTTTAGCGGGTTTTTGTTAAAGTTATTGCCGTATGGGATTTCGATGGTGGGCTTTATTATGCTCTACACCTTAGTGCCTAATACGCGTGTATCGTTCAGAGCGGCAATACCTGGCGCTTTTTTTGCAGCACTTTTATTTGAGCTGACTAAAAAAGGGTTTGCACTTTATATTAGCCATTTTCCTTCGTACGAAGTTATTTACGGCGCAGTAGCAACCATTCCTATTTTGTTTGTATGGGTGTATTTATCGTGGGTCGTTGTTTTGCTTGGCGCTGAATTTACTGCGTGTATTAGCCCAAATGATATTCCAGAAACACCAGAACTTGAACTAGAAGATGATGAACCAGCAGTAAAGGACACAGTTTAAATGCAAGGTTTAATACAACGCGTAAAGCATGCCAAAGTAGAAATTAACAACCAAGTAGTAGGTGAAATTAGCCAAGGTATATTGTTGTTGCTGGGCGTTGAAAAACACGACGATACGCAAACGGCCGATAAGCTTTTACACAAGGTAAGTAATTATCGTATTTTTACTGACGAAAACGACAAAATGAACTTAAGCCTTAAAGATATTAAAGGTGAGTTACTGGTGGTTTCGCAATTTACGCTAGCGGCTGATACTAAAAAGGGTATGCGCCCTAGCTTTTCATCTGCGGCAACGCCAAGCCAAGCTAATGAGCTTTACGAGTACTTTGTTGCTCAAGCTAAAGAGTTGGGGCTTACAATAGCCACCGGTGAGTTTGGTGCCGATATGCAAGTAAGCTTGTGTAACGATGGGCCCGTTACGTTTAACTTATCTGTTTAAGTTTTTGGTTACCACGACAATATGATTTACATAGCCCGTAATTTTTTGCGGGCTAACATTACAACCAAATACATCGAGTAATAGCTGCTGAAGTTGCTTTAATTGCGACTCATGCTGCGATAAAAAGTTAATAAATAGCACACCGTTGTTATTTAAAGCCGAGTAAATTTTTTTATAAAATGCCTCTTCAAATAAAAATCGAGGTGCATCTATCTGGCTAAACAAATCTAAAATAATCCAATCAATATTTTGCGCACTTTTTAAAATCTGTTGCGCATCGGCGCAAAGCAGTTGCTCATTTTTATTTGACGAAAAAAATTGGGTATAGCAATCAATAATATCGGCGTTTTTTTCAACCGATGTTATTTGTGCTTTAGGGTATTTGTATTGTAAATAATTACGAATTGCTCCGCCGCCGAGGCCTAGTTCTAACACTTTTTGTGGCGGCTTAAGAGCCTGCCAATGCTTACCTAGGCATAATAAATGTGGAAAAAGTAATAAATCCGGGTTATTTAAATCAATAACAGATTGAAGAGTGTCGTTAATCAGTAACCAGCGTAACGGCTCGTGCTCACGTACTTGAATGTGATCGCCACTGCATTTATGCCAATAGATTAACTGACCAATGCTGTGGCTATTTTCAATAAATTGATCGCCCAGCAAACCCGTCAGTGAATTTATATAATTGATTTTTTCCATCATATTCTCAGCATAAACTAGCAACGTTAAAGCGCAATGGCCTTTGCCATTATTTTTTACGTTATTTTACAGCCATCACCAAAGTCGTATTTGCAGTTTTTTTAAGATGGAGTATGGTATTTGCCATAAATAATACCAACGGACTTAATTATTTAAGCTTTTTAGTTTGGTAGATAATCAATACTATTAGTATAGCGCCGTAGCCTTTTTTGACTTTTATTTACGGCTTATATAACAACAGGAGTATGTATGTTTCAGGTAAGCACCCCACAAAGTAGCGAAGATTGGCAAGCGTATTACCAATTGCGTTGGCAAGTATTACGCGCGCCTTGGGGCGAGCCTCGTGGCTCTGAACAAGACGATATGGAACAAGACTCTGAGCACCGCTTTATAAAAAATAAAGAAGGCGAAGTGCTAGGTGTAGCACGTTTGCACTTTAACAATCATGAGCAAGCACAAGTGCGCTATATGGCGGTTGCAGAGGGTAATCGTAACCAGCATATTGGTAGTCGCTTACTGCACGAGCTTGAAAAAATTGCATGGGTTCAAAACGCAGGCGAGCTTGTATTGTTTGCACGCGAACGAGCGCTTGAGTTTTATAAACGCCACGGTTACGAATTAAAAGAAAAAGCGCACTTAGCGTATGGCGATGTTCAACACTTTAAAATGGTAAAGCAAAAACCGTCTGAGCCAGGTTGGTTTCGTCACCCTAATTGGACGCAAGTACTACAAAATACGTGGCGTGAGTCTATTCCAATTAGTGACGCGATGGGTATTAAGGTAGAAAGCTATACCGATTGGCAATTTACAACCAGCGCCGACCTAGACGCTAACTTAAACCTACATAACACAATGTTTGCAGGTTCTATTTATAGCTTGGCCACGCTAACAGGTTGGGGCGCTACGTACTTGGCACTTAAAGAAGCTGGGCTTGAAGGTAATATTGTATTAGCCGATGCTAACATTAAGTACTTAAAACCGCTTACTACCGACCCACGTGGTTGTGTTGATATACAAACCTGTAAGGGCAAGTTAAGCGATTTAGAAACCGACGGTAAAGCAAGTTACGTAGTGCCAGTAACTATTTACGATGGTGATAACGTGGTTGCAGAATTTGAAGGGCAGTTTGTAGTAAAAAAATAACTGTTTAGCTGTTTAAAACACAAAAAAGCCAAGCAATGCTTGGCTTTTTTTGCGTAAAATTTAGGGAAGTATTACAGCAAATCGGTTAATAATATACCGACACCAATACGTTCTACATCCGCATTGTAATCAATTAAGCTTTCGCCATAACCGTTAAAGTATTGTGCATAACCACGAACGCGACCCCATAAAGGAAACGACCAGTCGAGTTGAATTGCACCGCGATTATCTGAATTTAAATTGTTACGCGTCATAAAGCTAAATTCATGGTCATGAAAACGATACGCGCCGCTAAATTCAAAGTAACCCATGTATTTGTATATGTCTGGGTTGTCGTCGCCATTGGCTTCTAAAATATCTTCTTTTTCGTCCTCAGCTATTCGGTACCAAGGTTTAAAGCTAAAAACAAAGCCCCTATTTTCCCAAATAAAGTCTGCGTAAATACGGTTCCACGAACGCGAGTTTGGTTGGCTTCGACCGTTTGATTGGTGCGAAATACCTAATGCGATTGCCATTTCGTCGCCCCATAATACGTTTTCTGGGTCGAGGTAATTTATCCAAAATATCTCTGGTTCGTAGTTTGTTTCACGAAATGGAGACGAAATTTCTGAGTTATAAATCTGCCAATATGATTGCAGTGTAAAGCCAAAAAATATGGCTTGGTCTTTATCCGAAAAATCATCGTAAAGAGGCACTTTGATTGAAAGCTGGTATTTTGCTTCTAGGTTGTCTAGTGGCTCACCATCGTTATCATCTGTTAATTCGTCAAAACCATCAAAAGGGCGATCGTTTGGGTGTGATACATACGACAGAGGTAAAATATAGTTACGCTTATGTGGCGTAATTACGTTTCTATTTTTTTTACCTACTTCTTCACGGGCTTGGCGTTTATCAAGCGCGGTAAGTTGTTTATTTTCTTCAAGAGCTGAACACTTTTTACGAAGGTCGTCTAATGTCTGTTTACCATCTCCGCCAATTACCTCATTTAAAATACACTGTTTTACAAGCTCGATGTCGTTGTCTTGCTCGTTTGTAGCAACTTCTTCTTCTTGTGCGAAGGTAGCGGTACTAATTAAAGCAGAAAGAGTTATCCAGTGGCGCCAGCTCATTGTAATTCCTTGTGAGTTTGGGTTGTTGTATGCGTTAATTTAATTATAACGTCTTTTTACATATGTAACGGTGAACTTTTACTGAATTTGTATTCATAACAAGGTCCATACGTATACAAAGTAAATATAGATCAAAAGAAAAGCGGCCTAAGCCGCTTTTCTAATGCAAATTAACTACTTTAGTTAATTTATACCAATTTTGTTAAAAACATGATCATTCTAGCGTATTAAATAACTCACTAACTACGTTAAAAATTATTTATATAGAACAACTATGTACCATAATTTTAGCCTTGTTATTAAGCTATTTCCTTATCGCTATAATAGATCACTAATTTAATGCAATTGGTATTACTCTCACGCAATGAGAAGGGTGAGCTAAAGCTCAAATATGTTAGTAAAAAACTTATAAAGCTCGGTACCTTGATTAACACTCGCTGAGGCAAAGTGCAAAATAGCAATTGCATCGCAATCAAGAGTAAGTGTTTGCAATGGTTGCTCACTTAAGTAGCGCTCCATGCGTAAAATATTGGCAATAGGCTCACCAGCTTTAATGTGCCCGCCAAGTGGGGCTAAGTATTCAACCATGCCGCCAATAGGGGCGTAATAAGCAAAGTAGTCATCTAAATTACATGCATAACGAGTCATATTGGCTGGCGTATGCGGTGCGTTTTGTAATACGCCTTTGTGATTTAAGTAACTTAAAATGCTGTTTGCATCGTTTAATGCTTCTTTTAAGTCTATTTTTTCTTGGCTGCCTAGCTCTACAGTAAATGCTTCTACAGCTATTGATAATTCGCGACCTTGTCCGCTAAGCGCATCACTTAAATGCCACCATGGGCAAAAGTTAGCTTCATCCATAGCGCCGTCAAAATCACTAGGAATAAGCAATACATGTTCAATATTAAAGTAACGTGCGCTGTCGGTTGCATAGGTTGGGCAGTACAGATGCTTGCTTGAAATAGGGCCTGTGTGTAAATCGAGTACTATATCAGCCTGATGAGCGAGCTTTTGTAAGTTAAGCGCAATGCGTTTACCCGTGTTGAGTAAATAAGCAGGGCCGTTAAGTTTGCTATCTACTTCGTCAATAAGTGCCTGTTTGAAGTTACTTTTTAATGTAGCGTCGTCATACTGAGTATGATTTTGTGCAAACTGTGCCACTAAATTTTTATTGTAGTGATACATGCGATTCCAATTAGTGCCCGTAATCGGATCGAACCTGCCAAGGGTAAACTCGCCAGATTTTTGATTACAACCAATCGGATTGGCATAAGGTACAAGGGTAATATCGCCACTAAGGTTTAAGTTTTTTAACTGCTCAAGCAGCTGAAAAATAACTGCGTTACCTTGCACTTCAGCGCCATGCATATTGGCCTGAATGTAAACACTTGGCCCTGTGCCATCGCCTTTTAAACGATACACAGGAATTGTAAGTGGTAAGCCGTTTGCAACTTCCCCTACTACAATGTTCTCTTGGCTAATGTGTGTTGTATTACTCATACTTGTTACCTTAAATAATGGCTGGCATTTTCGGCTTGGCGAACACAGGTAAGTGTACCGTTTTGCAATGTGTACTCAGCAGCTAGCTCATGGCATAAAAAATACGGCATACTTTCGGTAAAGCCGTAAGCACCGCATTGGCTAAACACTAGCCAGTCGTGCTCATTTAAATCGCTTGGTAAGTTATGTTCACCCAAGCAATCAAGCGCTGTACAAAGTGGGCCATATAAAGTGACCGCTTGAGTTTTAGCATTGGATTCACGCAGTAATGCAGCAGGAAAGTCCTGGCTGGTAACAGCAGGGCGTAATAAGTGATTTATACCGCCGCTTAAAATTACTTGTTCTTGATTGTAGTTTTGTTTGCGCTCTACTACTGGGTTTGCGTAATGACCGCATTCGCCAACGGCATAGCGACCAAGTTCCATCCATAGCTCTTCTACACCCGCATCATTTTTAATTTTAGCGAGCGCAGCAATCAAGTCATCCCAATCAAGTGTTGCTTCGTTTTGTGTATAAGGAATACCTAAACCGCCACCTAAATCTAAAATTTTAAGGCTAATATTTAAATCGCTGGCAAGTTGGCTAAGAGGTGCAATCATTTGTGACCACAAGTCGCTTAGTTTTTGCGTGCTAAGCATGTTGCCCCACTGAAAGATATGCAGGCCGTCAAATTTAAGCGCAGGGTAGTCAGCTACATTGAGTGCTTGCCATTCATTACAACCCAAACCAAACGGCGTAAGGCTGTCGCCGCCCAGTGGGTTTTTTTCACCTTCAGGCCAACGTAATTGTACACGCAGTAATACTTGTAACTGCGTGTTTTGTAGTTGCGCTTGTTGGTTTAACCAACGTACTTGATTGAGGCTTTCTGCTACGAATATACGCACGCCGCGCTCAATAAAGTGTTTTATTTGTTTAGGGCTTTTTGCAGGCCCTGTGTTGAGCACGCGCTGCGAGCTAATACCTTGTGCTAGTACTTGCTCAAGCTCACCTTTACTTGCTACGTCAAAATTAAAGCCAGCACTGTCTAAGCTTTGAATAATTTTAGACAGTGGGTTTGCTTTTACCGCGTACCACAGTTTTACATCGGTTTGCGCAACTAAACGCGCAAGATGCGTGTTTAGTTGATCTAGGTCGTAAACAAAAAAAGGTGTATCAAGTTGTTGTGTAATCGTATTTACAGCGGTTTTGATAGGCGTGCTCAAAAAGCTCATTATCGTAAAACCTCTTCAAGCAATAACGATGCATCGCTTTTCTCGTCGCGGTATTTAACTATTAACGCACACGACATGCTTAGGCCTTGCTCGCGCGCCCATTCGTTTGACGCAGGGCGAGAGCCCGGTATTACAATCGCGTACTCTGGGATTGGCTCGCCTTTATCAAGTTGGCGCTCGTTTACGCAGTCGTATACTGGAATAGTTGCTGATAAACGCACGCCAGGGGCAAGTACTGCGCCTTTTTTAATGACTACGCCTTCAACAATAATACAGCCTGCACCAATAAATGCGTCATCTTCAACCACTACTGGGCTTGCACCAATTGGCTCAAGTACACCACCAAGCTGAACTGCAGCACTTAAATGTACGTTTTTACCTACTTGTGCACAAGAACCCACCAATGCGTGGCTATCTACCATTGTGCCTTCGTCGATATATGCGCCAATGTTTACATACGCTGGTGGCATAATAATCGTGCCTTTAGCAACATAAGCACCACGGCGAACACTTGAGCCACCTGGTACCATACGGACGCCATCATCAGTACTAAATTCTTGCGGAGCTAGGTTATGTTTATCAACAAAGCCGCCTGCAAATTCAGTATTAGTGCCATTTTTAAAGGCTTCTAAAATGCCTTGCTTTACTTCTACGTTAGCTTGCCATTGGCCGCTTTCGTTTTGTGATGCAGCGCGTACTGCGCCCGATTCTAAATTATTTAATAGTTCTAACCAGCTCATTATAAAAACCTGTATTTAATGCCAAGATAAAATGGTGTTGTTTGCAGTTGTAATGCAATCGGTTTGAGTTAACTCAAGATGTGTTAAAGGTGGACGAAGTTGCGGGCTGCTTAAGCGGCCTTGCAAATGCATCAGTACCTTTACGGGAATAGGGTTTGCGACAGCAAATAGGCTATTAATAGCGCTTGACCACTGGGCAAATAAATTAGGGTGTTGACCACTTAAACTGCGCTTAACAAACTCGTGAGTTTGTTCAGGCCATGCGTTTGCAGCTACCGACACCAAACCTTTTGCGCCAGCTTGAGCAAAATAAGGCATTAGCGCATCGTCGCCACTAAAAATAGCTAAATTAGGCGCCGCTTGGCGGTAAGCTTCAAACTGAGCAATACTGCCGCTCGCTTCTTTTAACGCCCATAAATTTTTATTGTTTTGTAAGTTTTGAATTGTTGCCGCTGGGATGCTAACAGCGCTTCGACCGGGTACGTTATAAAGCATACATGGATGAGCGCTTGCATTTAGTAGGCTTTCAAACCAATGAGTTTGACCTATAGCGCCAGGCTTTGCATAAAGCGGTGAGCCAAGTAAAAAGCTATGAATTGGGAGTGTATTACAGTAGTTAACCCACTCAATTTGTTGCTTTAAGTTACTACCGCCCACAGCTACCATGAGTGGTACTGTTGGTTTTAGCTGGCATACGTGCTCAACAATGGCTTGTTGCTCTTTTAGCGTTAGTGCTAAACCTTCGCCCGTACTGCCAAGTAGCAAAATACCGTTATGTGCCGCTTCTTGATCGCTAACCAACTTAGTTAACGTGTTGTAGTCAACATCGCCGTGTTGATCAAATGGCGTTACGAGCGCGGTCCACAGTGAGTAGTCGTTTAAATTGAAGTTGTTGATCATCTCTCACGAACTTATAATTTGTACCAATTTTATTAAAAACGTGATCATTTTAGCGATAACTAATTTAATGCAATTGGTATTATTCGAAGAGTTAAAAAGCTTTATGGAAGGAGCCGCATTAACGTCGTTCGAACTAATAATTCGAAGAGCGAATGGGCTTAAAATAATAGGGCGCACGGCCTTAATATTTAAGACCAGAAGCTCTCCACCAAACTAACAAGCTGCTTTTTATAAGCAGCTATTGGTGACAGTCGCTAGGGTTCAACCTAGTCGCCCGAAATAAACACCTCGCAAAAGTGGTTACTTCTCGGCGTTAATTCCCCTCACGTATGCTTGCTGGAGTTTGCGCTCCTAACATACGCTACCTGAATAACGCACCTCTTCTAGCCCTTTGCACCTGTTTGTAGAGTAAAACTTACAAACCTGTGCAATTTAAATAGGGTAATTACGGCGATTAAAGCATTTTAGCCGTCTAGGTGTCAAGCGACTAAATACAGATTAATTCATCGAAAAGAGGGGTGGTTACGTATTAGGTGCTTTTCTCGTACACTAGCAATATAAGTAGTGAGGTATTTAATTAGTATGGAAAAATTTAGCGATATTTATAAGCGAGCGGTAGAGCGAAAAGGCTCTGAAAAAATGCTTAAGTTATTACTTGCAAAACCGCTATCTAAAAAACAACTAAGCACGTTAAGTGACGACGATTGGCTTGAAGAATTTACTCGAAAAGTATTTCAAAGCGGCTTTTATTGGTCAGTCATAAATAATAAGTGGCCGGGCTTTAGAGAGGTTTTTTGGGATTTTAGCGTTGATAAGTTATTAATGATGCCACCCGATATGCTGGAGCAAAAAGCAACGGATGAGCGCATTGTTCGTAACTATAAAAAAGTAAAAACAATTACCGAAAATGCTTACATGATCCACGAAATAGCAGGGGAACATGGCAGTTTTAGCCAGTTTATCGCTAATTGGCCGACAGACGATATTATTGGTTTGTGGGCATATTTAAAAAAGCATGGTTCGCGTTTAGGCGGAAATACAGGGCCTTATGCGCTGCGAGCACTTGGTAAAGATACATTTTTACTATCACGCGATGTAGAGAATTATTTGCGTGCCCATAAAATTATAGACGGCGGCTTACAAACTAAAAAGTCACTAAATGCAGCCCAAGCTTTTTTTAACGAAATGCAAGAGCAAAGTGGCTTAAGTATGCAAGAGTTAAGCTTAATTGTTGCTTATGGCGTAGGTGACAACCGTGTTGGTATAAGTCAGCAACAATAGGAATTACAATGAAATTAGTGCCAAGATACACAGATGTTGCAGAAAACTTCGCGATAGAAGATTTCCCTGCAAGTGTCGCCTCTCCTCAGTTATTGCTGTGGAACGAGAGTTTAGCAAAACAATTTAATATTAACGTTGCGGCTGATTTGCGTGCCAGCACTTTTAGCGGTAACGAAAAACAGGCGATTCCTGCAGTAGCACTTGGTTACTCTGGGCACCAATTTGGACATTTTTCACCACGCTTAGGCGATGGACGAGCGCACTTACTGGGCGCTATTAGTGATGATGAAAACCAGTTATGGGATATTCAATTAAAAGGCTCTGGTGCTACTCCTTACTCAAGAGGTGGGGATGGACGTTGTGCTCTTGGTCCTGCTATTCGTGAATACGTTATGAGCGAAGCAATGCATGCACTGGGAGTTAAAACCACACGCTGCTTAGCGGTTGTTGGTAGTGGTGAAACGGTTTATCGTAATCCGCCACAAGCAGGGGCTATCGTTACGCGTGTAGCAACGAGTCATATTCGTGTTGGCTCGTTTCAATATTTAGCGACGCAAGGCGATGTTGAAGGGCTTAAAAATTTAGCCGATTTAGCTATAGAGCGACACTACCCAGAAATAACCGATACAGGTTCGCAGCGATACTTAGCATTTTTAGGCGCTGTGATTAAAAACCAAGTTAAGCTAGTTGTGAGCTGGATGCGTGTTGGCTTTATTCACGGAGTAATGAATACAGATAATACGCTAGTTAGCGGAGAGACTATTGATTACGGCCCGTGTGCCATGATGAATAGCTTTGATTTTGATACCGTATTTAGCTCTATAGACAAACAAGGCCGCTATGCATTCGGTAATCAACCTAATATAGCTAACTGGAACTGCGCACGCTTAGCTGAGAGTTTAATACCGCTTATTAGCGATGATGACGAGCAAGCAGTTTTATTAATGACGCCATTTATTAATAGTTTTGCTGAGCAGTTTAATGCTGAGTTTACGGCTATGTGGGCACAAAAACTGGGTTTAACTGAATCTAGCGATAGTAGTGGCGAGTTAATAGCAGAGTTGTTAACGCTATTAAAAGATAATCAGCTCGACTACACCAATACCTTTGATGCGCTTACTGAATCCTTAAAAGGAGAAAAAAGCGTACCTGAGTCGCTAATTGAATGGAGAGCTAAGTGGGTAAGTTTAACTGACGATAATAGTTATGAAGTAATGAGAGCGGCAAATCCTCGTGTAATACCGCGTAATCATGTGATCGAAGAAATAATTGCACAATATAACGCTACAGGATCCAGCGAGTTGCTACAGCGCTTTATAAAAATAGCCAGCAATCCATATTCTAACAGTGAAGAGTTATCAGAATTTTGCTCTCCACCGACGAATGATAATGACTACCAGACTTTTTGTGGTACTTAATACTTAACTTTAAATATAACCGCATGATTAAAAAGAGTCATTTTTTAATCAAACATGCGCATATACCTAGGGGAATGCTAATTCTGGTGGTATTATGCGCACAATTAAAACCAAGCAATATTTCTTTGCATTTATAAGTGCATTTAATTTAATTGCTCTTACATTCCTTGCTAAGTACTAATTTACAATAAACTACTATATTTATTTTTCAATAAAGTTTTAATTTCGCCTATAGTAAGTGGATGTGTGTTGCGACAAGGCATAGAAAAAAGTTATAAACTTTATTTTTCGTTAAGTATTGATTAACAAAGGCTCAGTTAGTCTATATAAAACTGATTGAGCTAGTATCGATTAGCTACAATTTAAAATTGTTCAAATGGGAAGAAAACAATGAAATTAAAATCACTTACAATTGCAATCGCGTTGGCTGCAACTAGCGCATCTACATTCGCTGCTGATAAAGAAGAAGGTTTCTACATTGGCGCATTTGGCGACTACTATGACGCATCTTGGAAAAACATGCGTGACCAAGCTGGTCTTGACGTAAACGAATCAACTGGCTGGGGTGTTGAAGCTGGTTACCGTTTCAGTGATTACTGGAGCGCACGTCTTGAATATGCAGACATGGATTTTAATGCTTTTGATAAAGTTGCTGGCAACCGTAACAATATTGATGGCGAGCGTTACGGTATTGATGCTCTTTACCATTTAGACGGCGGTCCTTTCTATGGTCTTTTCGGTATTAAAGAAATTGACGTAGTTGATGACAACACATTCTTAAATGCAGGTGTTGGTTACCAACATTTCATTACAGATGGCTTATTTGTAAATGCTGAAACAGCTGTATACCAAGGTCTTGACCGTGGTTACACAGATGTTGGTGCTAAAATTGGTATTAACTACTTATTTGGCCAAAACTCTGCTCCTGTAGAGCCAGTAAAACCAGCTCCAGAGCCTGTTGCTGCAGCTCCGTTAGACAGTGATAACGATGGTGTTATTGACGCTAACGACGAGTGTGCTAACACACCAATAGTAGATGCTGTTGATGCTAAGGGTTGTACTGTATACGAAGATAAAGAAGTAACTGTAAAGTTATTAGTAACTTTCCCTCATGACGTTGCTAATGTACCAAATGAATTTTTTGGTGATATTAAGCAAGTTGCTGATTTCATGAAAGAGAATAGTGAAGTAACAGTGGTATTAGAGGGTCATGCTTCCGCTCCTGGTGATGCAACTTATAATCAATCGCTTTCTGAAAAGCGTGCTAAAGATGTAGCTTCTGAATTAATGAAAGATGGTATTGAGAAGTCACGTATTTCTACTGTGGGTTATGGTGAAACGCGCCTTAAAAACTCAGCAAACACACGTGCTGCAAACGCAGAAAATCGTCGTGTTGAAGCGCAATTAACTACAGTAGAGAAGGTAAAAGTTAAGCGTTAATAGTTATTTATCTGTAAAAACCCAGCCAAGTGCTGGGTTTTTTTATGCCTGTAATAAATTAATATTAGTTAATGGTAATGATTCTTACTTAATAAGTATTCATGAAAATAGTTTTTACCACAACCACTATTCATAGTATTTATAATCGGTATAATCAGTTGCGCAACTGGATGGATTTTCATCTATCCATAAAAGCTTTATAATTACGCGTTAGAATACTATAAGTATTGGGTAACTTATTTGCGCCCAAAGCGCTACCGGATACTTTCACGTCACCAAGAGGGCAATATTGTGCTACAAGAATATCGTAAACACGTAGAAGAACGTGCCGCGTTAGGTATCGTACCAGCGCCATTAGATGCTCAGCAAACTGCTGATCTTATTGAATTAATAAAAAACCCACCTGCAGGTGAAGAAGAATTCATTTTAGATTTGTTCATTCAGCGTATACCAGCTGGTGTTGATGATGCTGCCTATATTAAAGCGGGATTTTTAGCAGCTGTAGCTAAAGGTGAAGCTAATTCTCCACTTGTTTCTAAAGAAAAAGCGGCAGAATTATTAGGTACAATGCTGGGCGGTTACAATATCGCGCCAATGATTGACCTACTTGATGACGAAACACTTGCACCAATCGTAGTTAAAGGCCTTTCAAATACATTACTTATGTTTGATGCGTTCTACGATGTTGAAGAAAAAGCAAAAGCGGGTAATACATTCGCTAAGCAAATTATTGAGTCTTGGGCAAATGCAGAATGGTTTACTAATAAGCCAGCTGTTGCTGAAAAGATCTCAGTTACTGTATTTAAAGTAACTGGCGAGACTAATACTGATGACTTATCACCAGCACCAGATGCATGGTCTCGTCCAGATATCCCACTTCATGCTTTAGCAATGCTAAAAATTGAACGTGATGGAATTACACCAGACAAGCCAGGCGAAGTAGGTCCAATCTCTCAGCTTGAAGAATTAAAAACTAAAGGCTTACCACTTGCATATGTAGGTGATGTTGTTGGTACTGGTTCTTCTCGTAAGTCTGCAACTAACTCTGTACTTTGGTTCATGGGCGATGATATCCCATTCGTACCAAACAAGCGTGTTGGCGGTGTATGTCTAGGTAATAAAATTGCTCCAATCTTCTTCAATACAATGGAAGATTCAGGCGCATTACCAATCGAATTAAATGTTGATGAGCTTAACATGGGTGAGCAAATCGATATTTACCCGTACGAAGGTGTTGTTAAGAGCCACGGTACTGACAAAGTAATCTCAACTTTTGAACTTAAATCTGATGTAATTTTAGATGAAGTTCGTGCTGGTGGTCGTATACCACTTATCATTGGTCGTGGTTTAACTGATAAAGCACGTACATCACTTGGCCTAGGTCCAACTGATGTATTTAAAGTACCAACAGTGACAGAAGTGTCTGAAAAAGGCTTCACACTAGCGCAAAAAATGGTTGGTAAAGCGTGTAACGTTCCAGGTATTCGCCCAGGCCAATACTGTGAACCTAAAATGACAACTGTTGGCTCGCAAGATACAACAGGTCCTATGACACGTGACGAACTTAAAGACTTAGCATGTTTAGGTTTTTCTGCAGATTTAACAATGCAGTCTTTCTGTCATACGTCGGCTTACCCTAAACCAATCGATGTAAACACTCACCATACGCTTCCTGATTTCATCATGAACCGTGGCGGAGTGTCACTTCGCCCAGGTGATGGTGTAATTCACTCATGGTTAAACCGTATGTTATTACCAGATACTGTAGGTACTGGTGGTGATTCACATACACGTTTCCCATTAGGTATTTCATTCCCAGCAGGTTCGGGTGCAGTAGCATTCGCAGCAGCTACAGGTGTTATGCCTCTTGATATGCCTGAGTCAATTTTGGTTCGCTTTAAAGGTGAAATGCAACCAGGTATCACTTTACGTGACCTTGTACATGCAATCCCTTACTTCGGTATTAAAGAAGGTTTATTAACAGTTGAGAAAAAAGGTAAAATTAACGAATTCTCTGGTCGTGTACTAGAAATTGAAGGCGTTGAACACCTAACTGTTGAGCAAGCGTTTGAACTATCAGATGCATCTGCAGAGCGTTCTGCAGCAGGTTGTGCGGTTAAACTTTCTAAAGAGTCTATCGCAGAATACCTAGAATCAAACATTGTTATGCTTAAATGGATGATCTCTGAAGGTTACGGCGATGTACGTACTATTGAGCGTCGTATTACTGCAATGCAAGATTGGTTAGCTAACCCAGAACTAATGGAAGCTGACGCTGATGCAGAGTACAAACATGTACTTGAAATCGATTTAGCAGATATTAAAGAGCCAATCCTTTGTGCTCCAAATGACCCAGATGATGCACGTTTATTATCTGATGTTACTGGCGAGAAAATCGACGAAGTATTCATCGGTTCTTGTATGACTAACATCGGTCACTTCCGCGCAGCAGGTAAGTTACTAGATGGCTTTAAAGGTCGTATCCCAACTCAGCTTTGGGTTGCCCCGCCAACTAAGATGGATAAAGATCAGCTTACAGACGAAGGTTACTACGGTATCTTTGGTCGTGTAGGTGCACGTATCGAAACTCCAGGTTGTTCACTATGTATGGGTAACCAAGCACGTGTTGCAGACAAAGCAACGGTTGTGTCTACCTCTACACGTAACTTCCCTAACCGTTTAGGTAATGGCGCGAACGTATTCTTAGCTTCAGCAGAACTTGCTGCAGTAGCGGCTATTTTAGGTAAACTACCTACTCCAGCTGAGTACCAAGAATACGCAGCGAAGATTAATGCAACGGCTGCAGATACTTACCGTTACTTAAACTTCCACCGTATGCCTGCTTACACTAAAAAAGCAGACAACGTGATTATTCAACAAGCTGTATAACTTTTAGAGTTTGTTTAAAAACCCGCTTCGGCGGGTTTTTTATTGGCTAAAACAAATATTAGATAGTTCATGCTTCTTTTTTTATATTATTGTATTAACTCTAGTCTTAAATTGCTTTTAAAGTAATTAATCGCGCAAAAATTCCTATCAAAATGCATTAAAATCCTTATCAATATTCTCATTATTTTAGGCGAGATTTTATGACAGCATTAAACAACCAGAATTTATTGCAACTACGTTTTGTTAACCAAGCAAATATTGATTTGGTTAAACCTTCTTTTGATAACCTTCCTGCAAACCTTTATGCAGATGGTGCCTTTCGTAAACGTCGTTATTCAGTAGTAAAAATGCAAAATGGTGAAATAAAACTACAGCAAGCCAAAGCATTTGTTCAAGATGATTCAATTAATACTTTTCAAGGCAATGTAGAGCGTACTTACGAAAATTTAGAGCAAAGTTTACTTGAGTCAGAGGGCATGAAAAGCATTGTAAATGAGTTTCGCCAACTTACCGGTATTGATGAGCAGCGTGATATTGAAATTCATCAGTTCCGTATGCTTGCCATCGATAGCGATACACCTGCAGCGCCAGAAGGCGTGCATCAAGATGGTTTTGACCATGTATGTATATGCGGTGTTTCTCACGAGAACTTAGAAGGTGGCGAACTGCTTGTATACGAAAACAAGCAAGCTGAGCCTTGTTTTAAAATGGAAATAAAAGACGGCATGTTTGCATTAATAAACGACCGTCAAGTGTGGCATAACGCAACACCTATGAACAAAATTGATGCTAGCAAACCAGGTTACCTGGATTGTTTTGTATTAACGTCTTAAGGAAGTTAGGCATGAACATAACGCAATTACGTGAGCAGTTTCCAGCATTAATGCAGAACGTTGATGGTAAATCGCCAATATTTTTAGACGGACCAGGTGGCTCGCAGGTACCAACATCGGTGCTTACTGCGATGACAGCTTATTTAGGTCATTATAATTCGAACTTAGGTGGCGCGTTTTTTTCAAGTGATAAAACGGTTGAGTTGATGGCGAATGCGCGCCAAGCCGCCGCTGACTTACTTAATGCACCTAGCTCACAACAAATTGTGTTTGGTCCAAACATGACCAGCCTTACGTTTAGTTTTAGCCGTGCAATTTCACGCGACTGGCAGGCTGGCGATGAAATAGTTGTAACCAATGCCGATCACTTCTCGAATGTATCGTCGTGGCAACAAGCTGCAGAAGATAAAGACGTTAAAGTTAATACGGCTTTAATTAACGAAGCTGATTGCAGCTTAGATATGGCGCAATTTGAAAGCTTATTAAACAGCAACACTAAGCTTGTAGCGGTCACTTACGCTTCAAATACCACAGGTTCAATTAATAATATTAAACGTATTGTTGAGCTTGCTCACGCTGTAGGTGCACTTGTTTATGTTGATGCCGTACATTATGCACCGCACGAACTTGTTGACGTGCAAGCACTTGATTGCGACTTCTTAGCGTGCTCTGCGTATAAGTTTTTTGGTCCGCATTTAGGTATGGTTTACGGTAAAAAAGAACATTTAGACGGGTTTACGCCTTACAAGGTTGAGCCAGCTAAAGACGTAGCACCAGGTCGCTGGGAAACCGGCACGCAAAGCTTTGAAGCAATGGCTGGTTTTATCGCAGCTGTTGATTACATTGCGGCGATTAGCGAACTTGACGATAGCCATTCACGCCGCGAAAAGTTAAGCGTTGCTTTTGCTAAAACTAAGCAGCACGAAATGGCGCTTAGCGAACACTTTTTAACGCGCTTAGTTAATTATCCACGTATTAAGTTATTTGGTATTGATGATTTTGATCGCCTTAATGAGCGTACACCTACTTTTGCTTTAATTTTTGAAGGGCTTGAGCCACGCGCCGTTTCAGAATTTCTAGGTAAGCAGCATATTTGTGTGTGGGATGGTAATTTTTACGCGCAAGGGTTGTGCAAGCAATTAGATGTGCTTGATAAAGGCGGCGTAGTGCGCATTGGTTGTATGCACTACAACACCATTGAAGAGCTAGATCAGTTGTTTAATTTATTTGATGAACTGCTCGGTTAAATAATACTGATTTTGGTGCGCTAACTCTTAGGCGCACCATATATTTGTTCTGCACGGTTAAACAATACCCACGAGGTTAAAATATACTTATTGTTTGATACTGGCTTATTGCCTCTATGAGTATGTGTAAAGTAGCCAGGTGCTATTACCATAGTGCCTTTTTGAGGGGCGATTTTACGGTTTTGATAATAAAACTCTGTTTCACCACCTTCTTCTACATCGTTTAAGTAAAACATAAATAACAACACGCGATGCAAAGCTTCATTGTGCTGTAGCTGCGGATAAACTTCACTGTGCCAGTAAGGGTAGCCACCTTTGTTTACTTCGTATTTTTGCGCTTGAATGTTACCGAGTCTAAAAATTTGCTGAACTAAAACGGGTAATTGCGGTTTACCCACTTCTTCAAAATTCTCTTGGGTTAAATCGACTACTTCGCCTGTTTTTGGATGATAAACCTTTAAGCCAAATGCCCCAATCATCATAAAAATATGCTCTTCAACATACTTAAAAACATGCTGTGCAGTCGTTTGTTGTATATGTTTTAATTGTTGTGCATATTCGGGGTGATTATTTAAGTGTAGGTCGTGGCTGTCTTTTTTCTTTAAGTCGACACCGCCCGATGTTACCCCTTGTCTTACATGCGGGCTTTGCGCGAATGTGGAAATAAATTCATCGCAAAACTCATCGCTTAATGCGTTATTAATAACGCGTATAAAGTCCGTCATGGTTTACCTTTATATAATTATTATTGGATTTTTATGTTTATTGAAAAAGTGATGCCGCGCTTTAGCGAAACAGATGCACTCGGACACATCAACAATACCGTACTCCCTGTATGGTTTGAAGTCGCGCGTGGACCTATTTTTAAGTTTTTTACACCGGACTTAAATCCACATGATTGGAAATTGATTATCGCCAAAGTTGAAGTGTCGTTTGTGGGCGAATTATTTTATGGCCACGAAGTGACCGTAAAAACCTCTGTAGAGCATATAGGCACTAGCTCTTTTACACTTAGGCAAGAAGCATGGCAACACGATAAATGCTGCGCAATAGGAAAAGCTGTGATGGTGAGGTACGATTTTATTGCTAAATCAAAGCAAGCGCTTAGCATTGACGAAAAAGCGGCGCTTAACGAGCATATTTACCAAGGGAGTTAACCTTACAAAGCTTATATTTTATATAAGCTCATGCTGAGCTGGATTAGTGTAAATAAATAATGGCAGCTGTAATACCTATCCTCAATAATACTTAATCAATTTGAGGGATTAAATCTGACGATAACTGCGTTAAAAATTTCTGATATAGAACAACTAAATAACGAAATTTTTGCCTTGTTATCAACACGATTTTCTTTCCTCAAAATAGATCACTTAATTAAGTGAAGAGGTATAAATTTTTGTCGAGAAATTTTAACGTATTTAGATTGAGTTGCAGGCTCCAATTATATACTATTTATATTATATATTGTTGCGCCGTTATAACAGGAAATGTTAATTCGGTAATTTGATTGGAGTATGCGTGTGACATCTATTGCCAGTAACCAGCCTTTACAAGTTATTCAGCTCAGTGATGGTGAGAATTTAACAGTTGAAATTTTACCGTTTGGCGCAATAATAAAAAGCATTAAATTTAAAAAACAAGAAATGACGCTTAGCGTCGATGACCCTCAATACTATCTTGAAAACCCATTTTACTTAGGCGCTACAGTAGGTCGATACGCTAATCGTATTGCAAAGGGGCGTTTTAGCTTATCTGGTACGCAGTATCAATTAGAGGCAAATAACGGTCCTAATAGCCTACATGGCGGTGTTAAAGGTTTTAATAAAGTACTTTGGCAAGTAACCAAACAAACTGAAAGTGAAGTTGAGCTTTATTATTGCTCGCCCGACGGCGAACAAGGTTTCCCCGGTGAGTTGCAGGTTTGGCAAACTATTAGCGCTAAAAACGGCGAGCTTACTCTGCACTTTAAAGCGCTAACCAATAAAGAAACGCTCGTTAACTTTACTAACCATTGCTACTTTAATCTTGATGGCAGCTCATCAATTAATGAGCATCTTGTTCAAATTAATACCGATCGTTACCTTCCTATTGATACAACTAGTATTCCACTTAATGAAGCCGCTTTAGTTTGCGGTACCTGCTTTGACTTTACTAAGCCAGCTCAAGTTGGTGAGGCCTTAAGCGCCGTTAATCCTCAGCTAGAAGCTGGAAATGGCTTTGATCACTGCTATATTTTTAATGATGACAGCAGTTTAAAGACGATGGCTACATTAACTTCGCCACACACGAACGTTAGTTTAACCCTTAAAAGTACGCAGCCAGGCATGCAGCTTTATACCGCAAACTTTGTTGGTTCGCCTTTTAAAGCACGGCAAGCTTTGTGTTTTGAAGCGCAAAATTGGCCAGATGCGCCAAATCGTGAAAATTTTCCAAAGGCTAATTTATTGCCAGCAGAGAAATACGAACAGGTTATTATTTACGCTTTTTCTGAGTGAATACAGTTCTTTAATGTTAATTAAAAGAAAACCAAAAGAAAATATACGGTAATTGAATGCTATCCATAATTAAGGAAAAGGTTGCACTTTTTGCCGGTTTAAAGTATTTATAATATAAATAGTATTTGAAACTATACGCACTACCACAACGACACAACGACTACACACAATCAGGAGTTTTTAAAAAATGGTAATTAACAATAAGTTATCGTTCAACAAGAAAACCGCGCTCAGTATTGCTATCACTGGTATATTGGCAAGCGGAAGCGTTGCAGCTCAAGGCGCTGAAGGCAATACGCCTACAGTAGTAAATGAAGATGTTGAAGTTATCGCAGTAACGGGTATCCGCAGCAGCTTACGTTCATCAATGTTAGATAAAAAAGCATCTAATGTTGTTACAGACGGGATTAAAGCAGAAGATCTTGGTAAATTTCCTGATTTAAATGTAGCAGAGTCTCTGCAACGTATTACAGGTGTAGCAATTGACCGTAGTGGTGGTGAAGGCCAAGCGGTAACTATTCGTGGTTTTGGTCCACAATTTAATACTGTACTTGTTAATGGTCGTCAAATTGCGACAGACAGTGCAGGTCGTGAATTTAATTTTGATGTATTAGCAGCAGATCAAATCACCGGTGCTGATATTTATAAAAGTAATACTGCAACGCTTCAAGAAGGCGGCATTGGTGGTACGGTTAACGTAACTACAGCACGCCCTTTTGATTTTGGTGGTTTACATATTTTAGGTTCAGTTAAAGGTATGTTCGAAAGCCTTTCTGAAGAAGTATCTCCATCAACATCATTCTTAATAAGTAATACGTTTAACGATGACAAGCTAGGTGTGCTTTTTGCCATCACTAATCAACAACGTAAACTTCAAAATAACCAAATTTTAACGGCAGGTTGGCGCGGTGGCCAAACAATATCTAACCCAACTGATGGTGTATTGTTTGAAAATGCCTACATTCCACGTAACTGGGACCAAGTAGTTGATGAGCAAGACCGTGAACGTACAAACGCAAGTTTAGTACTTCAATATGCACCATCTGACGATGTTACGATTACGGTTGATGGAATGATTTCAAAATTTGAAGTTGATTCGTCGGTGCGTGATTTAGCATCTTGGTTCGAACCAGACCGTGTAGGCAGCGCAACAATTGATGCTGAAACGGGTACGCTTTTAACTTTCTCTCAAGAAGTTGGCTTAGGCGCACCAAGTGGCGACCCTGCAAGCGACTTTGTATCACATACACGTAACTCACGTGACGTAACTAATAAAGCATTTGGTATTAATGTAGATTGGCAAGTAAACGAGTCACTAAAAGCAAAATTTGATGTATCTCGCTCAACAGCTGAAAACGACCGTGCAGGTAATGATCGTTTTAACGTAGTGGGTATTATTAACAGCTATACTTTTGACGGTACAGGCAGCATTCCTACCGTACAGCATGATGGCTTTGAAAATGGTTCATTGCCAGATCCAAGCCTAGCGCGTCTTCACTACAACGAAATTGGTAATCAATTTACTGATGAAGATGAAATCACTGAAGTAAAAGCCGATTTTGAATACGTGCCAGATAAAGGCCCAGTAGAGCGTATTAACTTTGGTGCTTATCGCCAAGAGCGTGAAAAATCTAGCTTCCAAATTTTTGGTAGCCAATGTCAATTTTGTGGTTACGGTACACAAGCACCGCTTGATGAAATTGATTTTGAAGCATACACAGCGAGTAATTACTTCCCTGGTTTGATCGATACATTTTATAGCTACGATGGCGATAAAATGCTTGATTACTTAGCCGATCAAGGTTTCCCAGTAGAGCCAACGCTACAAAATAACCGTTACACAATTAACGAAGACATCACTAGTTTATACATGGACTTTACGCTTGGTTTTGATTTAGCTGATATGCCAGTAACCGTTAATATGGGTGCTCGTTACTCAGAAACTGATATTGAAGTTGCTGCAATACAAAGCTTTATTAGCGATGTAGTTCCAACTTCAGATGCGACATTGTTTGCTAACGTATTTGGCCCTGCGACTAATATTGAACAAGGTACTAGCTACTCAAACTTACTACCGTCTTTCAACGTTAAGCTTGAGCTACAAGATAATATGATTTTACGTTTTGCCGCGTACGATAGTATTACTCGTCCAACTATGTCTCAGTTATCTCCAGCAACAAACTTTAACGAACCACGTCGTCAAAACTTAACGGCAAGTGGTGGCAATCCAGCACTTAAACCATTCCAATCAGAAAACTGGGATATCTCTTACGAGTGGTACTACAACGATGCTAACTTATTTAGCTTTGCAGTATTTAGTAAAGAAGTTGACGACTTTATTGTTACGTTAACGGGTGCAGAAACATACGAAATGTCTGACCGTTCAGGTCCTGATTTTGCGTGTACTACATGTACAGACCAAACAGATGACGAACTTATTGGTAGCTCAGAAGTTTACACTGTAAGCCGTCCTCAAAATGGTGAGTCTGCAACCGTAACAGGCTTCGAAGTGGGTGTTACTCACATGTTTGAAAATGGCTTTGGCTTTATTGCCAATGCGACTGTTGTGAATAGCGACATTAGTGTAGGTGATGATACAACTCAAACATTTGCACTTGAAGGTTTGGGCGATTCACAAAACTTAGTATTGTTTTATGAGCAAGACAACTGGCAAGCACGTGTTGCATTTAACAACCGTGAAGGCTTTTTACGCTTAGTTGATAACGGCTTCAATGGTGAACCAGTGAACGTAGAAACGTACGGCCAGTGGGATATTAGTGCAAGCTACGATATTAATGAAAACTTCACTATTTTTGCTGAAGGCATCAATATCACTGAAGAAGAGTTAGTACAAACAGGTCGTTTTGCTAACCAAATTTATTCAGTGGAAGATAATGGCTCACGTTACGCGTTTGGTATTCGCGGATCGTTTTAATTAATGTTTGAGGCGAACTTCTCGCCTCTTGTTTCATTGCAGCACATTAGTGCTAATACCAATTAGGTTAATTTAACAGTAATGTATATTAGTTAACCTAATTGGCTAAAATGAAGCCACATTAAATCCAAATGCCCTACCGGGCATTTGTTGTATAAAACGTTATCAAAGATACTCAAAGAGTAGTCCATTATGAATAAAACAATAAAAACAATCGCAGTAATTGGTGGCGGCACAGCAGGATGGTTGAGCGCTGCAATTATAGCTTCGTATCACCAAGGTAAAAATGGTGATGGCTTAAAAGTGATGTTGGTTGAATCGTCAGATATTCCAACAATTGGTGTAGGTGAAGGTACCTGGCCCACGATGAAAAACACACTTCAGCAAATAGGTTTGCGTGAAGTTGATGTATTTAAAGCCTGTAACGCTACCTTTAAGCAAGGTGGTAAATTTGTAAATTGGACGCACGGCAACAACGACTTTTACTACCATCCATTTACTGTACCGCTAGGCTACGGCCGCATAGATTTAGCCCCTTATTTAGATAATGTTGAAGACTTTGCACAGCAAACTAATTTTCAACATGATATTTGCGAAGCAAGCTTAGCCCCAAGAGGTATAGCGCAAGGTGAATATCAAGGTAACTGTAATTACGCTTATCACTTAGATGCCGGCGCTTTTGCAGAAATGCTTAAACAACATTGTAAAAGTAAGCTTGGTGTAGAGCATATTATTGGTACTGTTGATCAGGTAAAACTTGATGACGATGGTGCAATAAATGAGCTTACTCTAAAAGATCAAATCCGCATTATAAGCGCCGATTTATTTATAGACTGTACTGGTTTTTCATCATTGTTATTAGGCCAAGCGCTCAACGTACCGTTTAAAAAAATGGACCACGTGCTATTTAACGACAGCGCACTGGCGATGCAAGTCCCTTACGATGAAAACGATGACTCCTTAGCCAGCCATACCATAGCAACAGCGCAAAACGCTGGATGGATTTGGGATATAGGTTTAACGCATCGCCGTGGTGTAGGGCATGTATATTCAAGCAAATTTTTATCAGACGATGAAGCAGAGCAAAACTTACGAAACTATTTAGGCGATGCAGCAAACGGTTTAACTGCCCGTAAAATTAGCTTTGAGTCGGGCTACCGTGAGAAGTTTTGGCATAAAAACTGTGTTGCAGTGGGTATGTCAGCAGGGTTTGTAGAGCCGCTTGAAGCAACCGCTATTATGCTTGTTGAAATTTCAGCACGCTTTGTAGCAGAGCACATGCCAGCAGATACACAAGTAATGCCTATAGTAGCTAAACGCTTTAACGAGCAGATGGATTACCGCTGGCAGCGTATTATCGACTTTTTAAAGCTGCATTACATGCTAACCAAGCGCCCAGAACCTTACTGGCAAGCACATGTACAGCCCAATACTATTCCACAAACCCTGCAAGAAGATTTACTGCTTTGGGGAAGCCGTGGCCCGCTTATTCAAGATTTTCATGGCGCATTAGAGTTATTCCCAGCCGCCAGCTACCAGTACGTTTTATATGGTATGGGCTTCAAACCAGACTTTACTAAACAGGCTTATTTGTATTCACAAGACGCGCAAGCCAAACAAATAATTGAACGTAACAGCCAGCTTACACAGCAGATGTTGCAAACTTTGCCGCCACACCGCGCTTATATTGAGCAGTGGTTAGCGGCTAACCCAGTTTAAGGATGTGTAACTATGGCTATTAGTGAACTAGTAAACACCAAACACCAAACATTAAAAATTAACCCTAATGCAGGTGTTGAATATGCAAAAACGCAGCATTTAGTTAATTTAAGAGCTAACGAAGTGGCAAAAGCAGCCTGCGACTTACCTATTTTTTTAGCACGTAATACACAAAATGGTAGTTATACCGTATCAGCGTTAACCAGCTTTAGTGCAGGTCAAAGTTTATTGGTTAATAACAACCAATGGCAGGCACTTTACACACCGGTATGTATACAAACTCACCCTCTTTATTTAATGACCCGTGAAGCAAATAGCAGCGACTACTTTATTGCGATTGATGATCAAAGCTCAGCCGTAAATACGCAGCAAGGCGAGGCACTATTTGATGCTAAAGGTAAGCCAAGCTTATTTTTAAATTCACAGCAAAAGCTACTTGAGAGCGATTTAAAAAATGATTATCAAACGTATCAATTTACCCAAGAAGTAGCGCGCTTAGGGCTTATTAAAAACATAGATATTGTATTGCAGTTTGAACAAGGCGAAACCCAAACTATTCAAGGTTTGAGCACCGTTGATGAAGACAAACTGCAAACTTTAGATAGCGATACCGTTGCAAACTTACACAAGCAAGGTTACCTAAGTGTGCTTAACAGTATGCTTATTTCACTGTTTCAGTTAAATGCATTGGTAAAGCTGCACAACCAACGTCCCGAACTTATGCCTTTAAAGCAAATTAAGTTAGAACTAAGTCGAGATGCGCACGCGCTGTAGCGTGCACTTTTTTATTACACAGACATTGCGCGTAACGCGTAGGAGACACACACATGTCAGATAACATTTTACAGCTGGTGGTTTTTGTTTTTGTCACCGCTTTAATTGGTGGCCTTACTTATTGGAAATGCCGAGGCCAAAATCGTAATAACGGACAAAGCCAAACCAAAGAGTATTTTTTAGCGGGCGGTGGCCTTACTTGGATGTTTGTTGCAGGTTCAATAACACTTACTAACTTAAGTACCGACCAACTAGTGGGTATGAATGGTAACCAAATGGCTTTGCTTGTTTGGTGGGAGCTTGCGGCGATTATTGGCTTAATTATTTTAGCCAAAGTGTTTATTCCTGTTTATTATAAATACAACTGTACAACGACCACAGAGCTTTTAGAAAAGCGCTATAACAACAAACATATTCGCGCTGTTATTGGGGGATTATTCTTTTTAGGTAATGCACTTATTTACATGCCAGCGGTAATTTACTCAGGTGCGCTGTTTATGCAAACCATGTTTAAGGTTGATATTCCGCTAATGTATATTGCCACCGCATTTGCCATTGTAGGTGCTATTTATGCGTTTTTTGGTGGTCTACGTGCAGTTGCAGTGTCTGATACTTATAACGGCTTACTGGTACTGGGTATGGCTGTTTTAGTGGTGTTTTTAGCACTAAATGCGATTGATTATGACTTTACGGGTATTCCTGAGGAGCGCTTAACACTCATCGGCGATGCTGATTCACCTATTCCATGGCCAACACTTTTAACCGGTATGATCTTTATTCAAATGTATTACTGGGGTACTAACCAAACAATTACGCAACGAGCCATGGCTGCTCCTAATGTTAAAGAAGCGCAAAAAGGTATATTTGCCGCAGCGGGAATTCGTTTTTTAATCGTCCCTGCCATTGTGGTATTACCGGGTATCATTTCGTTTAAACTTTACGGCGATATTGGCGACGCTGCTTATGGTCGAATTGTAGGTGATGTAATGCCAGCATGGTTAACCGGTGTGTTTGCAGCGGCAATGGCAGCCGCTGTACTCTCTACTTACAACAGCTTATTAAATTCAGCTACAGCACTATACGTGTGTGACATTCACGAAGCTTACTTTAATAAAGAGCCAAGTGTTGTAAAGCTAAGCGGTTACGTAACATTGCTACTAACAAGCTTAACACTGGTACTTGTACCAATTTACCAGCAAGCAGACAGTATTATTAACTTGCTACAGCAATTAAACGGCTTATTAAGTATGCCTATATTCTCAATTTTTGTAGTGGGCTTATTATTTAAAAATGTTGATGCACGTGCAGGTATTGCAGCAGTAATTTTAGGTGTTGTAATGTACGGCATGCTTACGTTTGCAAACTCACCACTACATACTGACATTCATTACATTCATTTAATGCCAATTACACTGATTGTATGTGTAGCTTTTGCATTGATAGTAAATAAAGTGGTATTTGGTTTGAATGCGCAGTGGGCAGGTAAAACACCGGCACTTGATGACGCAGGACAAGTACAAGTACAAAAATAGATTGTAAATAGTTTAAGCTGACAAAATCGGTCATGGGGCAACTCTGGCCGATTTTTTATATATATTAAAAGCAATAACAGAATTTTAAAGTAAAGGTTAGTTTAATAACTTTTATTACAGTGGTACTTCCAGTGAGTTTATCTGACTATTTGCGATGTAAAGACTATCAAAACCTAATTTGTATGATATATACTATTATTATTGAGTGTCACCATCTGATAGATTGTGGCTCAAGCAAAGAGATACATTTAGTAAATAGTGTAGCTTACTAATTTTCGTTATATTTATAACTCACACAATGAACAAGAGGATAGGAAAATCATGGCCGACACTAAATCATTTTATCGATTAGACAGTGTAAACAGCACCGTTATTTTCGACTGCCAGAGCAAAACACCGGCGTTACTGTACTTTGGTAAACGCCTATCTGAGCAAACAACAGAAACAATGCTTACTCAGCTTGCTACCCGTCAAGAGGTAAAATGTGCCGTGGTTGAAGAAGCGCCTATTTCTCTATCTCCTTTATTAGGCGAAGGCTTTACTGGCGCGCCAGGGCTTGAGCTAGTAAATGATTCAATCGCATGGTCAGTTGGGCCAGAGCTTCAAGAAGTGCGTCAGCCTTCAAGTGCGACTGTTGAGTTTGTAAGTGTAGATAAGCTTCGTGGTATTGAAGTCGTGCACAGCATTACGCTTGACAACAACAGTGACGTACTAAGTGCACATACTGTATTAACTAATTTAGGTGACTCACCACTGAGCGTTAATTTTTGCGCCGCGCCAACATTTCAATTGCCAGATAGCGTAAGCAAAATAGTGAGCTTTGAAGGTCGTTGGTCAAACGAATTCCAGCGTCAATCTGTTGATTTAGTGCTTGGGAGTTTTGTACGCGAAAACCGTAAAGGCAAAACATCACACGATGTGTTTCCTGGTTTATTAGTGCATAACGAAAATGCAGGCGAGCAACACGGCGAATGTTACGGCTTTCATTTAGGTTGGAGCGGCAACAATAAACTACGCGCAGAGCTTTTAGCTGAAGGTCGTCGTTATGTACAAATGGGTGAGCTATTACTTCCTGGTGAGCTTACGCTTGCTAAAGGTCAAACGTATCAAAGCCCGAGCATTTATGGCTCGTTTTCAAGTGAAGGTTTTAGTGCGCTTTCTCGTAATTTCCATCGTTTTGTTAAAGCTAATTTACTTAGCCAAGCTCAACGTGAAAAAGCGCGCCCTGTGCATTACAACACGTGGGAAGGTATTTACTTTGATCACGACGTAGACACGCTTAAGCAACTAGCCGACAAAGTAGCGCCGTTAGGTATTGAGCGTTTTGTACTTGATGATGGCTGGTTTAAAGGCCGCCGTGGCGACAATGCAGGCTTAGGTGATTGGACAGTAGATTACAAAATTTACCCTGATGGTTTATCGCCAGTCATTGATCATGTTAATAGCTTAGGTATGGAGTTTGGTATTTGGTTTGAACCAGAAATGGTTAACCCAGATAGTGATTTATACCGCGCGCATCCTGATTGGGTTTTAGGCTCAGAAAATAACGAGCAGTTAAGCTTTAGAAATCAGCTAGTACTTGATTTAACGCGCTCTGAGGTTGTTGAGTACCTATACAAAGCGATTGACGATATTTTAGTTGAATACCCAACTATTAAGTACATTAAATGGGATATGAACCGCGATATTAACCATGCGGGTAATTTTGATGGCAAGCCTGCTGTGCATCAGCAAACATTGGCACTTTATCGTTTAATTGACCGTATTAAAGCGGCGCACCCTGGTCTTGAAATAGAAAGCTGTTCGTCAGGTGGTGCACGTGTAGATTACGGCGTACTTGCACACACAGATCGTGTATGGACGTCAGATTCAAACGATGCGCTAGATCGCCTTGAAATACAGCGTGGATGTTCTTTCTTTTTCCCATCGTCGGTTATGGGTGCACACGTAGGCCCACGCGATTGTCATATCACAGGGCGTAATGTAAGTATTGAAATGCGTGCTGCGGTATCAATGTTTGGCCACATGGGAATCGAAATGGACCCACGTGAACTGACCGATCACGAATACAATGCACTTAAAGCGGCAATAGCACTTCATAAAGAGCATCGTGAGTTTATTCATGCTGCCGATTTATACCGCCTAGATAGCGACGATTTATCAATTAACTTTGGTTTAATTGATGCGCAAAAAACAAAAGCGTTATTTGCCTATAACAGCGTTCGCGAAACACCGCGTACAGCGCCTAATAAGCTTCGTTTTGTTGGCCTAGATGCCGATGCGCAGTACACGCTTAATTTAGTGTGGCCGGTAAAATTTGAAGAGTATCGCCCATCTTCTATTGCTGCGGTAAATGGTCAAACATTTACAGGTGAAGCGCTAATGCAGTTTGGTTTACAAATGCCAATTTCATTCCCGCAAACATCGCTTATATTTGAGCTTAATAAAGCTTAAATTTAACTAAGAGCAGTAAAGGGCGAAAATCGCTTTTATGCTGCTCTATTGAGATATCAGAAGTCAGCTCTATATTGTTTAGAGCTGACTTTTTTATATCCTTAGTAAGCTAATTTAGTAAATTAACTTAGTAAACTCAAAAATATAGAAAATAGAGTGGTTACGCTTGCGCGTAATTTTGCTTATTACCCAACCAACGTTGAATTAGCGGGTCAACAACCTCTGGGTGTTGCTTAAGCATTTGCTGTGCAATCGGTCTAACTTGGTTGAGGATGTGCTTATCGCGGGTAAGATCGGCAATTTTAAACTCGGCTAACCCTGTTTGTTTTGTACCGAGTACTTCACCAGGGCCACGAATTTCTAAATCGCGCTCTGCTATCACAAAGCCATCGTTACTATCGCGTAGTACACCTAATCGCTTTTGAGCGGTATGAGACAGTGGTGCGTGGTATAAAAGCACGCAATGCGATGCAGTAGCGCCACGGCCAACTCGCCCACGTAACTGATGCAGCTGTGCTAAGCCTAAGCGCTCAGGGTTTTCTATAATGATTAAGCTCGCATTAGGGACATCTACACCAACTTCAATAACCGTCGTGGCAACTAAAACATGTATATTACCTGCCTTAAACTCGCTCATAATGGCTTGTTTTTCAGCTGATTTCATTCGCCCATGTACTAAGCCTACGTTTAGCTCTGGTAATGCTTCTTTTAACTGCAGTGCGCTGTCCTCCGCTGCTTGGCATTGCAGTACTTCAGATTCATCAATAAGTGTACACACCCAATAAACTTGGCGGCCTTGCTCGTTACACGCTAATTTAACGCGGGCAATAATATCGTCTCTGCGAGTATCAGGAAGTGCCACTGTTGTGATTGGCGTACGCCCAGGTGGCAGCTCGTCAATCACAGAGGTTTCTAAGTCGGCATAGGCGGTCATGGCGAGTGTACGTGGAATGGGTGTTGCGGTCATGACTAGTTGATGAGGGTAACAATCACCAAACTTACCTTTTTCACGCAGTGATAAACGCTGGTGGACACCAAAGCGGTGTTGTTCATCAATAACGATAAGCACTAAGTTATTAAACTTAACTTCATCTTGAAATAAAGCGTGAGTACCTACAATCATTTGCGCTTCACCAGAGGCTATTTTTTCAAGTGTTGCTACGCGCTCTTTGCCTTTTGTTTTACCGCCAAGCCAAGCAACTGTTATACCTAGTTGATTAAACCACGTTGTAAAATTAACACCATGTTGCTCTGATAAAATTTCAGTAGGAGCCATTAAAGCGACTTGAAAGCCCTGCGCAATGGCTGTTAGTGCACTAAGTGCTGCTACTAGGGTTTTACCTGAGCCTACATCGCCTTGTACTAAACGCATCATGGGATACGCGTGTTGCATGTCACCTTTAATCTCAGCAACTACGCGGCTTTGCGCATTTGTGGGTGCAAAAGGAAGTTGCTCTAAAAATTGGCTTTCTAATGTGTTTACCGGATTTAATGCCACGGCTTTAACTTGTTGCCCTTGCTCTCGCACTTTTAATAAGCTGAGGTTTTGAGCAAGTAACTCCTCAAATACAAGGCGCTGTTGAGCAGGGTGAGTACCTTGCTCTAATGCAGCTACATCAACATTATTTGGTGGGCGGTGCAGTAATAATAGTGCGTCACTTAGCGGCATATTTGATGGCTGCCACTGTGAAGGCAGTAGTTCTTCTACTGAGTATTTATTTAGTAAATCAATAGCCTGTTCGCTTAAAGCTCTAATCGATAGTTGCTTTAAGCCTTCGGTTGTTGAATAAACGGGCGTTAATGTTGTCGCTACCGGCTGCTCGTTAGAGGTATCGCTGATGCTGTATTCAGGATGACTCATTTCAAAGCCAACACGGCCACGGCGCACTTCACCAAAACAACGTATTATTTTACCAGCGCTAAATGCGTTTTTTTGTGCAGCGGTAAAATTAAAAAATCGTAGTGTTAGCCTGCCAGTACCATCATTGATTTGGCAAACAAGCATGCGCCTTTTTCCAAACGTGATTTGGCTTGTTTCAATTGTTGCTTCAACACTCACGTGGCTATGTAGTGACAACTCATTAATCGCGTATAAGCGAGTGCGATCTTCATAGCGAAGTGGCAAATGAAAAAGCATATCTTGCACAGTTAAAATACCTAGCTTTAACAAACGCTCAGCCATTTTTGGGCCGACCCCTTTGAGCTCTGTAATTGGGTATTGATTTAAGCTAGGTTTAGACAAATTATATCAATCTTATTATTTGTGAATAAGTTAAGTGTACTTACAGAGCTTTAGTCCATCAAGTATGTTTTAAAGCTTGCCAAAATTGCTCGTCAGCGACTATTTCGCCGTTTTCATCAAGTGCAGGATAAGGTAATTTTTTTTGTTTACACTGCCTTGCGATAATAGGGTGGCAGCCTTCAAAGTAAAGTGGATGTTTAACTTCGGCGCTCAACATATCTCTATTATATAAACCAGCCAGCTCGCGTTGGCGCTGTGCTTCAAACAATATTAGCGCAGCAGCAACTGAAACATTTAGCGATTGCACCATGCCTTGCATTGGAATAATAATATTTTGATCGGCATATTCTAGGGCTTTTTCTGATATCCCTGTTTTTTCTTGTCCAACAATAATAGCCGTGGGCTTGGTGTAATCTACTTCTCTAAAATCAACGGCATCTTCTGATAAGTGAGTCGCTAATATTTGTATTTCTGGATTGCGTTCACGCATTGCAGTAACTGCATCATCAATATTTCTATGTAAGTGCGTCTCTAGCCAGTTTTTACTGCCACCTGAGGTATTATTTGTTAGCCATTTTTGCTTTTCAGGCCATACAGCATGTACGTGATGACAACCAACCGCATCAGCACTTCGTACTATTGCAGATAAGTTATGGTGTTTGTGCACGTCTTCTAAGCACACGGTTAAGTCTGTTTGACGGCGCGAAAGTACGTCTTCGATTCTTTGATAGCGAGTTTGCTGCATGGTTATCCTCTTTTTTCGGCAATTATACGAGATTTTTGCAGTTAAGGCATTACCGTACGGCTAATTGGATTTTGTAGAGAAATCAGTGTTTCTGTTGATTGAATGGCTTCTATTGCCTGTATTTTATTAATCAGCACATCTTGTAAGTGATCAATGGACTTTGTCATTACCTTTATAAATATACTGTAGTTACCTGTTGTGTAATAAGCCTCTACCACTTCCTCCAATGCTTCTAGCTTTATAAGTGTTTGTGGGTAATCACGTGCGTTATTTAAATTAATACCTATAAAACAACACACATCGTAGCCTAGCTGTTTAGTATTAATCGTTAATTGGGTGCCTGTAATGATTCCTGCTTGCTTCATTTTTTCAATTCTTACGTGAATTGTCCCAGCGCTTACATTAAATCTTTTTGCTAATTCGGCGTACGCAGTACGGGCATTTTCCATTAATGCATGAAGTATCTGTTTATCGAGATTATCGATTAAATAATTTTCCATTATATTTTTCTCATAAAATTATCGAATATATGATTTTTATACCACTTAATTGATGGTTTTAATATGTTAAAGCTATTTTTATTATGGGATATTGAATTAATTCATCAAATCGTTACATTAACCTCATTAAAGGCGCTCATTAGGGCGCTTTTTATCAATTAAGCAAGTAACAATAACTGGGAATGAGGCCAATTATTATGAGTTCACACTATGTGCAGCAACAGCAGCAAATAAGTAAAGTTAAACAATTTTTTTCACAGCAACTAGAAACCCAACTTGGGCTGGTTGAGATTCAAGCCCCTATTTTGGCTAAAGTAGGTGACGGCACGCAAGATAACTTAAGCGGCCATGAAAACGCAGTTGCTGTAAATGTAAAAGCGATTACAGATAGCCGCTACGAAGTGGTGCATTCATTGGCTAAGTGGAAACGTAAAACACTCGCAACTTATGGCTTTGGTGTTGGTGAGGGTATTTACACTCAAATGAAAGCTTTGCGCCCAGATGAAGATTCATTAAGTCCTATTCATTCTGTATATGTTGATCAATGGGATTGGGAAAAAGTAATTAACGAAACCACAGAGCGTTCGCTGGCAACACTAAAGCAAACTGTTCAATCTATTTATAAAGGGATAAAAGAGACGGAAGCTTTTGTAAGTGAGTCTTATGGTTTGACGCCTTTTTTACCGGAAGACATTAAGTTTGTGCACAGTGAAGAGCTACGTAAAATGTACCCTGACTTTAGCGCTAAACAACGCGAAAAAGCCATTGCACAAGAATATGGTGCTGTATTTTTAATTGGTATTGGTGGCGCGCTTGGTGATGGCAAAATCCATGATGTAAGAGCCCCAGATTACGATGATTGGTCTACGCCAACATGCGATCAATACATGGGTTTAAATGGTGATATTTTAGTATGGAACCCAGTACTTGAAGACGCCTTTGAAATTTCATCAATGGGTATACGCGTAAGTCCTGAAGTTTTAAAAGCGCAGTTAAGGGTTACTGGAGATGAAGACCGCTTAGAGTTTGATTGGCATAAAGCGCTACTACAAAGTAAATTTCCGCAAACAATTGGCGGGGGAATAGGGCAGTCGCGCTTGGCTATGCTCTTGCTACAAAAGCAGCATATTGGTCAAGTACAAGTGGGTGTATGGCCGCAGCAAACACATGCTGAGGTAAGCGGTTTACTTTAAATGTGAATAAATTTGAGTGCTCAATAGAGCACTCAGTTATTAGCTTGTTTTGAACTCTATTTCAATTTTGTTATTCAAAAGTTTAACGTTGCACGGAGGGTAATTGCGGATTGTTTTGAGTACTTTATCAAAAATATGAATCTCTACACCTGAATGCAAAACAGAATTTACCGCTAAATTAGCGTCGTTAAGTAAATCGTGTAAGTCGTGATCTAAGTTTGAAAGACGTTTTTCTAATTGCTCTGCCTGCTCACAATAATGCTTTTGAGTAGCACCAATTTTAGTAATTAATAGTTTTTTCTTTTCGGCATCCTTCACTAAATCAGTTTTTTCTAGTGCTGCTTGCAACGTGTCTAGCTGTGCATCTGTTTTAGCTAAGTCTTTAAAGCAATTATCAGTATCTGCGGTTATTTCGGCGCCAGAAGCCGCTAGGTTAATAATCATTTTAGCGCCTGATTCATTCCCTATTTCGCCAGCAATGAGGGTCGTTGCATCGAGTATTTCGCCACCAAATATTTTTCCCTTAGGTAAGTCGGATTGACCAACTTGCAGTAAGCGTTTAGCTTTCATTACACAGTGGCTTGTTTGGCGATCAATAAAAATATTATTTGCTTCTAGGTAGCAATACTGTGAATGGGATACGTGAATATCACCTCGTGCAATAAGCTTACAAGACAGTGATTGTTCGTCGGCTTTTTGATGGCCAATAATGCCTTGTTTAACGGTGATGTTTCCGCCTGCGGTAAGCTCTCCTGATTCAACAGTGCCAAATATAGTAATATCGCCTTTGGCTGTTACTTTCATTCCAGGGTCTATATTACGGGTAACAATAACACTTCCTTGAAAGTCAATGTGGCCGCTTTTTACGTTTACATCTGAAATGGTAAAAATATCGTCGACACGCATACCATTATTAATTTCAACCGGAACACCTGCAATAGTAGAGACTAGTTCAAGCGGATTTAGCTTTGATATTTCGGTGCCTTCGCCTGCCACTAATTGTTTATTTTCTCCGGGTTTTGCGGGCAGTATGTCACCTATTACGGTGAAGCCTTCTTTACCAGGGGTTGCTGGTTGTTGGCGAATAAGCACAGAGCCTGGCTCTACGCTTGCAAGCTTGCCAAAGTCGCGCATATCCACGCTGCCATCTTCTTTGAGCTTGGGGGTTTTTAAACGGTCTTTTAAAGTCTCTACGGTTGTTATTAGTTTAGTGGCCAAACCATCACTTGGTAGCCTACCTTTAGCTAATACTCCCTTAACGACAGAACCCGCTGTATGCTCAAACTGTTTTTGCAGTAGCAACTCTAAAAATGCTTGCTTATAGCCACGCACAATTCCTGCTTTAACGAGTTGTTTTTTTGCATCTTCTAAACTTAATAATTTTCCGCCTTGGGCAAGGGTTAGCTCGCCAATGGCCAGCATTTTATCGTCGCTAATTGTTACATTTAAAGTGGCATTGTGTTTTGTTGCTACAACCAGAGTGTGTTGTGTGTTTTCGTTTTTAAAAAAATCATTAATAGCGTCATGATCTATTTTGCAGTCGCAAAAAGCTGACTTTTCGAGAGCCTCTAAAATAAATGCAGCGCTGGGAGGAATATGTTCTTTTACATCAAGTAAAACATTTCCATTGTTGGCAAGCTTAAACACGAGTTAATCCTTTTTTACTACTTAAGTTAAGTTTGTTTTTTAAAACACAACTACAGATTGCTAGAAATTTACATTTGAGTCAAGAAGTCACAGAGAACGAAGTGCTAAGAGAGAAAAAAAGGCTATAGAGAGGCTCTATAGCCTGTAATACTTAATTGGTAGAAGGAAGTTCCATTATTCCATCTATTTCAACTTGTGCACCTTTTGGAAGTGCACGAACACCTAATGCAGCTCTCGCTGGGTAAGGTTGCTTAAAGTATTGGCTCATAACTTCATTTACAGTCGCGAAGTTAGATAAATCAGTTAGATAAATATTTATTTTCACTAAATCTTGAATTTGCCCGCCAGCTTCTTCACATACCGCAGTGATATTTTTAAATACCTGATGCGTTTGCTCACTAAAGTCTTCTGAAATCATTTCCATCGTTTCTGGCACTAATGGAATTTGACCAGATAAATAAACAGCGGTGCCTACTTTAACTGCTTGGCTGTAAGTGCCAATGGCAGCAGGTGCTTTGTCGGTAGAGATAAATGCTTTATTCATGTGTTTCCTATTTTACTTTTTACGATAGACTTTTTGTACATCAGGCATAACGCGAATGCGGCGCATAATGTTAGCAACGTGGATACGGTTTTTAACGGTAACCCCTAAATCTATCACGTATAAATTACTTTCTTTTTCATCGGTGGTTATTTCTACAATATTGGCTTGGGTTGTAGTAACAACATTGGTTAATTTAGCCAGAGCCCCCTGATGATTAATAATTTCAACTCTCAGAGCTGCAATATATTCTTTCTCTGGGTTATCGTCCCATTTTACAACTAAGTATTTAGAGCGCTCATTTTCCCAGCCACGGATGTTTTTACATTCTTGGCGGTGAACGGTCAGGCCCTTACCTTGGCTTACATGAGCTGTAATAGCATCGCCAGGTACAGGTCGGCAACACTTAGAGTAATTAACTAGCATGCCCTCAGTACCAATAATGGTCGCTTTGGCTTGGCTGGTAATATCAGTTAAGTCGTCACTGTCATTTTGTAATAGGCGTTTGGCAATTAACATGCTCATTAGGTTACCAGAGCCAATTTCTACAAGTAATTCAAGAAGCGTTGTTAGTTCGTGCTCCTCAAGTACTCTCGCTATATTTTCATCAGCAATGCTATCTAGTTTGTTTTCACCTAATGCTGAATCAAGTAAGCGGCGCCCTAAAAGCATAGCTTCTTCATGATGCTGGCTTCTAAGGTAGTTACGAACGCCCAAACGCGCTTTACCAGTAACAATAAAGTTTAGCCATGTTGCATTAGGGTGAGCGCCTGAGCTTGTTATTATTTCTATAGTTTGCCCTGTATCTAAGGGCCTACTTAAAGGGTGCGGCTTGCGATTAACGCGAGCGCCTACGCAGGTGTTGCCTACATCTGTATGCACGGCATAAGCAAAATCGACTGCGGTAGCACCCATTGGTAGCTCAACAATACGCCCATCTGGTGTAAATACGTAAATTTCTTCTGGGAATAGCTCAGTTTTTACATTTTCAATAAATTCAAATGATGAACCCGCACTTTGCTGAAGCTCTAATAAGCTCTGCATCCACTGGCGAGCACGTTGCTGCGAAGTATTACCTGCGCCATCACCTGCTTTTTTATACATCCAATGCGCCGCTACACCTTTGTCGGCCATATGATCCATATCATGAGTACGAATTTGAATTTCAACAGGTATACCGTGAGGACCAACTAATGAAGTATGAAGCGATTGGTAACCATTTGTTTTTGGTACTGCAATATAATCTTTAAAGCGTGTTTCAATAGGTTTATAAAGACTATGAGCTACACCTAATACACGATAACACGTATCCATAGAGTCAACTGCAATTCTAAACGCGTAAATATCCATAACTTCGTTAAATAGCAGTTCTTTATTAAGCATTTTTTTATAAATACTATATAAATGTTTTTCACGGCCTGACACAGTTGCTTTAATGCCTGATTCTTCAAGACGTGCTTCTATTTCATGTTGGATATTAGTAATAACTTCTTTGCGATTACCGCGTGCTTTAGCAACTTCCGATTTAAGTGCGCGATGACGCATAGGATATAAAGCTTGAAAACCTAAGTCTTCAAGTTCATTTTTAATATCGTGAATACCTAAGCGGTTTGCAATTGGTGCGTAAATTTCTAGTGTTTCACGCGCTATTCTGCGGCGCTTATCTGGGCGCAATGCGCCTAAAGTACGCATATTGTGTGTTCTATCAGCAAGCTTGATTAAAATGACTCGAATATCCTGAGTCATTGCCATAATCATTTTGCGGTAGTTTTCAGCTTGGAATTCTTTTTTATCTTTAAAGCTAAGCTTATCGAGCTTACTCACACCTTCAACTAGCTCTGCAACAGTTTCGCCAAATATCTCGGCTAAATCTTGTTGACTAAAATCAGTATCTTCAATTACATCATGCATTAGCGCGGCCATGAGCGTTTCATGGTCAAGATGCATGCCTGCAAGAATTTGGGTTACTTCTACTGGGTGCGTTATGTAAGGTTCGCCACTCGAGCGAGTTTGTCCTTCATGGGCCTCTCGGGCTACCACGTAAGATTTTTGAACCAGCTCTACATCAGCAGCGGGCAAGTATTCTGAGATTTTCTTTTTAAGACCTTCAAAAAGATACATTCACACTCCAATGTTCTAGGGCCTGTTGACCTTTCAGGATTAAAATTTGTTCAATCTAGGGGCGATTTAATTGTGGCGCGAGGTTTTTAGCCTAGCGGGCTAAGTAAAAATCGAGCAACAAAGAGTAAAGTGCCCCTAGGCAGAACCCTTTAGGCAGCGCATGTTTTGCATTTATGCTGCGTTATCGCCTATTTATGGGGAATAACCACACTACATAGGCTCTGCCTTGCCTAAATACCAAACATACTACTGCAAATTTAACCTCGAAAGATAAACAGCCCTAGTGAAGTAAATTAGGTAAGCTACGAATATACGATGAAAAGAGAGGATTGCCAACGGCTATAGTAGAAATACTGCGCCGTTGGCTAAATCAGACCGGGAGGTCGATTATTGGTTGCCACCAACAATAGCGGCAACAGCAGCTAATTCAGCTGCTTCTTGGTGTTGTTGTTCTTCACGGTCAATTAAGTCCATTGAAGAGCTATCAACTAAACCTAGTTCAATTTCACGTAAAGCAACTACCGTTGGCTTATCGTTTTCAGGGTCTACTAGTGGAGTTTTACCACCAACAGCAATTTGGCGGGCACGACGAGCCGCAACTAAAATTAAGTCAAAACGATTACCAACTGCATCTACTGCATCTTCAACTGTTACGCGGGCCATCACAGCACTCCAAAAATAATTTAAATCAAAGACGTAGTTTACTGCAAGCAGCCACTTTCGCCAATAGCCAGTGTTCAATTTTTATCAGTTTTACTTGTCTAAGCCTGATTTAAATAGACTTAAATTATTTAAGCAGGCTATTTAGTAAAACTTGATGGCGTTCTTCTTGCGCTTTTAGGGTTAAGCGCTGAGCCATTACAATCATTTCTATGTCGCCAAGCGCGCTCTCAAAGTCATCATTAACAATTACATAGTCGTATTCGTTATAATGTGATGTTTCAGATTGTGCTTTTGCCATACGAGAGGCAATAACCTCAGCCGAATCTTGGCCACGATTATTTAAGCGTTGCTCTAATTCTTCTTTTGAAGGCGGTAGAATAAAAATAGTTTGTACGCTTGGCATAATTTTGCGCACTTGCTGAGCGCCTTGCCAATCAATATCTAAAAACACATCAATACCCGCATCAAGTTGCGACTCAATAGCTTGCTTTGATGTGCCGTAGTAATTATCGAATACTTGAGCCCATTCAAAAAAGTCATCTTTGGCAATAAGCGCTTTAAATTCGTCTGTAGATACAAAGTGATAATGCACGCCATTTTCTTCACCTGGGCGAGGGGCGCGAGTTGTATGTGATACAGATACTTTCATGTCAGCGTGTTTTTTTAATAACGCATTGATTAAGCTTGATTTACCAGCACCTGAAGGGGCTGATAAAATAAATAAGTTACCGCGAGTTTGTGCCATGCTTTTCTCTACCTAAAAATAAACAGGCTTGGATTACAAGTAAACCAAGCCTTTAATTAACTGCATTATACTTTAATTAGCTCACCTTGCTCAAGTTAGGCGTGCTCAAGTGAGCTATGCCCAAGTTGAAGCGGGAGTGTTAGACTTTAAATAAAATTGCAGTTTAAATTTATCAACAGAACTAGCCGCTAGATATAAGTATTTGATAAGGTGAAGTATCACCTAGTAAAGGAGCCTTTATGCTTAATAAAACCTTATTTACCGCACAACAAGTAAGAGACAATGAAGCTTTAGCGGCTAAAAACAGTCATTGTGATTTATTTACACTAATGCAGCGTGCAGGAGAGGCTGTATATAAGCAATGGCAGTTATTTGATGCGCAGCATACATTAGTCATTGTTGGCCATGGTAACAACGCTGGAGACGGTTACGTTGTAGCTAGGCTTATTATGCAATCAGGTAAAAAGGTAACAGTATGCGCTGCTGAACCCGAAAAAACATTAAAAGGTGATGCTGCAAAAGCGCAGCAGCTATGGATAGAAGCGGGTGGGGTGGTTTCTCATTTTACAAAAGATGCTCTTAATGAGTGCGATATCGTTATTGATGCGCTCCTTGGTACTGGGCTTAATAGCTCCGTGCGCGATAATTTTGCGAATATAATTAACGCTGTAAATAACAGTGGTAAGCCCGTAATAAGCATTGATACTCCATCAGGCATTGAAGCAAATACAGGACAGCCTTTAGGGTGCGCAGTACAAGCTACTTCAACCGTTACTTTTGTAGGTATAAAGCAAGGGCTCACAACGACGGCAGGTAAACAATATAGCGGTAAGTTAGTTTTTGATGATTTAGCAATTGGCGATGCGTTTACTTGTATAGCTCAATCATCAGGAACCTTGATAAATATTAATAGCTTTAAAGGAATTGCCACGCGGGCAATCAATAGTCACAAAGGCAGCCATGGCAAGCTTTTATGTGTTGGTGGCAATCAAGGTACTGCAGGTGCAATTAGGTTAAGTAGTGAAGCAGCTCTTAGAACGGGTGCTGGCATGGTAAGGGTGTATACACACGAAAGCTCAATAACGCCTATTAGTATTGGCAGACCAGAGCTTATGGTAAGCAGTAATAACTTACATCAAGCGCTAGAGTGGGCAAGCTGCGTTGTTATTGGCCCAGGGCTTGGGCAAGACGAGTGGGCACAACAAACATTCGATGAAGTAATGCAATATTGCCAAAACAATAAAATGCCATTGGTTATAGATGCAGACGCCCTTAATTTACTCGCTAAGCAAGCCTCATCGTATGTGTTAGAGCAATGCGTACTTACGCCACATCCAGGCGAAGCTTCGCGACTGCTAAGTGTTAGTACCAGCGACATAGAATCAGACCGCTTTAATTATGCCCGCCTTTGCGCCAAGCGCTATAACGCGACTTGTGTATTAAAAGGCGCAGGAACATTAATAGATAATGCCCAGCACACGTGGGTGTGTGAAGATGGCAACCCAGCACTTGCAGTTGGCGGCAGTGGCGACGTACTCACTGGTATTATTGGGGCATTACTTGCTCAAGGTTTAACTATTGATGAAGCAGCACGCTATGGTGTAACACTGCACGCTAAAGCCGGTGATATCGCAAGTGAGCGAGATGGGCAAAGGGGAATGCTACCCAGTGATTTATTCCCAGTTGTAAGAGAGTTAGTTAATAAAGTGACGTGAGTTTAAGCGTCACTTTATCTTGCTAATTATTAAGCTGTAGTAGATCCCATTGTGTACCATATAAATCTTCAAAAACCACTACGGTGCCATAGGGTTCTACTCTAGGCTCTTCGTTAAATGTAACGCCTTTAGAAAGCATTAAATTATAATCTCGCCAGAAATCATTAGTATGCAAAAATAAAAACACGCGACCACCTGTTTGATTACCAATAGCGCTAATTTGTTCGGGCGTTGTGGCTTTAGCAAGCAGTAGATTAGTTCTGCTCGAATTAGCTCCGTTTGAATTTGGAGGTGAAATTAATACCCAACGTTTACTATCACCTAAATCAGTATCCTCTACTAACTCAAAGTTGAGCTTTTGAGTATAAAACTCAATGGCATCGCCGTAGTCCTTAACAACTAATGCAATGCTGCCGATATGCTGTTGAACGTTAGTCATGTTTGGTTTACTCCGTACTATTAAATAAATGTGCTTTTTATCATATTTAGCAAACGATCAAGTAGGGTATATGCCCGCAGTATGTAATATGAATTAACTTACGAGTTCGTCTTCATCATCGGGTGGATCACCTGAGTCTTCTTTGCGTTTTCTTTGTTCTTGTTTTGCTTTTTGTACATTTTCGTATGTAGGTGGTGGGATAGGAATAATAGAAATAAGCGGAAAGAATGCTAAAAATAAATAAGCCCCCTTAGACATACTTTTACCCCACGTGACCATTTTGAGCATAGCCCAAACTACGAATGAAAATAACCCAGTCACAAGAGCAACAAAAACAAAGAAGATGAATATTTCGTTATTATTTAATAAATCCATTTAATATAAATCTTAGTTATACGTAACTTAGGTATGGGTATAAATTAAACAATATCAATGATTTTTATTCTAAAAAGCAAAAAACCAGCCGAAGCTGGTTTTTTATATAAGCGAGGTGGTTAAACGGTGATGTTTATTACATCATGCCGCCCATACCACCCATTCCGCCCATGCCACCCATATCAGGTGCACCAGCAGATTCGTCTTTAGGGATTTCAGCTACCATTGCTTCAGTAGTGATCATTAGACCCGCAATAGACCCTGCAAACTGTAGCGCAGAGCGTGTTACTTTAGTTGGATCTAGGATACCCATTTCAATCATGTCGTTGTATTCGCCAGTTGCTGCGTTGTAACCGTAGTTACCATCGCCGCCTTTAACTGCGTTAATTACAACTGATGCTTCGTCGCCTGCGTTAGTTACGATTTGACGAAGTGGTGCTTCCATCGCACGAAGTGCAACTTTAATACCGTGGTTTTGATCTTCGTTGTCGCCAACTAAATCAACTAGCTTGCTAGCAGCACGTACAAGTGCAACACCGCCGCCAGGTACTACGCCTTCTTCAACCGCTGCACGAGTTGCATTTAATGCATCTTCAACGCGGTCTTTTTTCTCTTTCATTTCGATTTCAGTAGCAGCACCTACTTTGATAACTGCAACACCGCCAGCTAGTTTAGCCATGCGCTCTTGAAGTTTTTCTTTATCGTAGTCAGATGTAGCTTCTTCAATTTGTGCTTTAATTTGAGAAACACGACCAGTAATACCCGCTTCTTCGCCAGCACCATCAATGATAGTTGTATCATCTTTAGTGATAATTACGCGTTTAGCTGTACCTAGGTCTTCAACTGTTGCTTTTTCAAGCTCTAAGCCGATTTCTTCAGAAATAACAGTACCGCCAGTTAATACAGCAATATCTTGTAGCATTGCTTTACGACGATCGCCAAAGCCAGGTGCTTTAACAGCTGATACTTTAACAATACCGCGCATGTTATTAACTACTAATGTAGCTAGTGCTTCGCCTTCAAGGTCTTCTGCAATGATTAGTAGTGGTTTACTTGCTTTAGCAACCGCTTCTAATGTTGGTAATAATTCACGGATGTTAGATATTTTTTTATCTACAAGTAGAATAAATGGGTTATCAAGCTCAACAGTGCCTTTTTCTGGGCTGTTGATAAAGTAAGGAGATAAGTAACCACGGTCAAACTGCATGCCTTCAACAACATCTAGTTCGTTTTCAAGTGATTGACCTTCTTCTACAGTAATAACACCACTGTTGCGGCCTACTTTTTCCATTGCTTGAGCAATGATATTACCAATCTCTTGATCAGAGTTAGCAGAAATAGTACCTACTTGTGCAATTGCTTTAGTATCAGAACAAGGAACAGATAACGCTTTAAGCTCTGCAACAGCAGCAATAACTGCTTTGTCGATGCCGCGCTTAAGATCCATTGGATTCATGCCTGCTGCAACAGCTTTAAGGCCTTCATTAACAATAGACTGTGCAAGTACTGTAGCGGTAGTTGTACCATCGCCGGCTGCATCATTTGCTTTAGATGCAACTTCTTTAACCATTTGTGCGCCCATGTTCTCAAACTTGTCTTCAAGTTCGATTTCTTTTGCTACAGATACACCATCTTTAGTGATAACTGGAGAGCCAAATGATTTGTCTAGTACAACGTTACGGCCTTTAGGACCTAATGTAACTTTTACTGCGTTTGCCAGGATGTTTACGCCAGTTAGCATTTTAGCGCGTGCGTCACCTGCAAAAAGTACTTCTTTTGCTGCCATGTTTTAAATTCCTCTAAATTCTTAAATGTTTATAAACGAAAAGTAGGTTTAGCCTACAATGCCTAAAATATTATCTTCACGCATGATCAGGTACTCTTGACCTTCGATCTTTTCAACTTTTTCAACATATGAGCCAAATAACACAGTGTCACCGGCTTTAACTTCTAACGCTCTCACGTCACCGTTATCTAAAACGCGACCATTACCTACGGCTACAACTTCTCCGCGAGTTGATTTTTCAGCTGCAGAGCCAGTTAATACAATACCGCCAGCAGATTTTGTTTCTTCTTCTAGACGTTTAACGATTACGCGATCTTGTAAAGGACGAATGTTCATGTTTTTTAGTTCTCCTAACAGTTTCTGAACAGTACAGAAAAAAGCTTTTCTAATTTGCATTCATTAATGGGGGTAGAGTGTAAAATTCCAAGAGAAAAAATGATAAATTTTTAATCTTTTCGCTCATATTCGCCATCAATAGTCGTTGGTCGTTCCATTTGCCCTTGCTCTCGTTCAGCATGTTGCTGCCCAGCAAACGGCGATGGCCCTTGTTGCCTACCTGCGCTCATTCTAACAGTTGCTTGGCTAGCAAGGCCTGCGGCCAGTTTGTTACGAATTGCAGGCGTTAATAATAGTAACCCAAACACGTCGGTCATAATGCCAGGGGTAAGTAATAATACCCCTGCAATTACAACGCATATTCCGGTAAATAGTTCTTTGGCTGGCATTTGCCCTTGCGCCATTTGCGCTTGTACGTTTTGCAGCGCACCCATACCTTGTGTTTTAACCATTTTGGCACCTAAAATCGCGGTAATAACAACAAGTGCAATTGTTGCAAATCCGCCAATCACATCGCTTACTTGAATCAGCAAAGCGATTTCGATAATAGGGATGATGATAAACAACACAAATAAAAATCTAAACATAGCGCTCTCTAAATAATGACACTCAAAAGAGTTGATGAAATATAAATGAGGGTGACTAGGTCTCTTTTCAAGGTTAGGGCATAGGTATAGTCATTTTACTGATATTTAAGCGTCTACACATTGTATCGGCTATCAGATACTATGAAGCTAGACACTGTCCAATAAGAATAGGTTCATAATGACTACGCATTTTAAAATGATTTTTACGACCTGCAAAGACGAAGCAGAAGCACGCAGCCTAGCAAGGGCGTTGGTAGAAAAAAAGCTAGCAGCTTGTGTAAATATTTTACCTAACATGGGCTCTATTTATATGTGGGAGGGCGAAGTAGCAGAAGCAACTGAAGCCAAGCTACTTATAAAAACAAAAGCAGATAAAATGAACGATGTGTTTTTAACAATAAAAGAGCTACATAGCTACGAAGTGCCGGAGATTCAGGTTGTAGAAGTTTCAACTGGTAATTTGGCGTATTTTAATTGGATGGACGAGGTACTGAATTAATGCGTTTTTTCTTTTTATTGTTGGTTACATTATTAACCGTACCCGTAAAGGCTGCAACTAATAATGTGCTTGGTGATCTACTTGGGCCTCCTCAACAGACTTTTTTACCTGTAGACCAAGCGTTTGTTTTTGATTTTGACCAACAAGGCAGTACCTTGTTTGTAGGTTGGGATATAGCGCCAGACTATTATTTATATAAAAAGAAAATAGAAATTATCGCCAAAGGTGCAAACATTCAAGTAGGCGACTCTGGCCGTGGCGAAATTATTGAAGATGAATTTTTTGGTAAAACAGAGGTTTTTTTTAATTCCGCGAGTGTTATTAGTAAGCTAAGTAATGTAACCGAAGGCGCTGTGGTTAAAGTTCGTTACCAAGGCTGTGCAAAAGCAGGGCTTTGCTATCCACCAGAAGTAATTAGCATCCCACTTAGTGTTATTAGTGGTGCACAGGTTAAAAATGTAGACCAAAATAACACTACAGATGAAGCAGCAACTGCGCAAAGTACATTTGCAGCACTCAACGAGCCAGCTACTGAACCTACAACAAATTCGGATGATACCGAAAAAGACCTTACTTTTACTGAGCAATTAGCAAGTCAGGGCTTAATAACTAATTTACTTATATTTTTTGTTGTTGGTGTAGGCCTTGCTTTTACGCCTTGCGTATTTCCAATGTTTCCTATTTTGTCGAGCTTAATTGCGGGTCAGCAAAACCTTTCAACTAAAAAAGCGTTTGCGTTGTCGTTTGTATATATACAAGGCATGGCAGTTACCTATGCAGCGTTTGGTTTAGTTGTTGCGGCGCTTGGTGGGCAAGTGCAGGGGTATTTACAGCATCCATTTGTATTAGTTAGCTTTAGTTTACTATTTGTATTATTGGCTATGTCGATGTTTGGTTGGTACGAAATAAAACTGCCAAGCAGTATGATGAGCAAGCTAACTCAGGTAAGTAACAATCAAAAAGGCGGCAACTACGTTGGCGTATTTTTAATGGGCGTACTGTCGGGGCTAATTGCATCACCATGTACTACAGCGCCACTGTCGGCGGCACTCTTATTTGTTGCGCAAAGTGGTGATTACTTAGTAGGTGGTTTAACACTATACGTGCTTAGTTTAGGTATGGGGTTACCACTTTTATTACTTGGTACATCTGGCGGTAAATTGCTGCCTAAAGCAGGTGGTTGGATGGAGCAAGTTAAAACCTTGTTTGGTTTTGTGATGCTCGTTGTGCCGCTTATATTACTTGAACGCCTAATCAGCGCCGACATTATATTATTAATGGCAGGTGTGCTTGCATTAGCAACGGCACTTTACCTACATCACTGGCAAAGTAGCCAAACACAAAGCAAGTTAAAAACTGCATTATGGTTTGCTGCAACGCTATTAGTTATGACAGGGTTTACGTTAACTAAAAACTACTTTTGGCCAGTACAAGCTGTGCAAGTAAGCACACAAAGTAATGAGTTTAAAAAGGTGGCGGATTTAGCTGAGCTAAAAGAGGCCGTAGCGCAAGCGAGTAATGAAGGTCGAATGGTTATGGTCGACTTATATGCTGACTGGTGTGTGGCGTGTAAAGAGTTTGAGCATTACACGTTTCCAGATGCCAAAGTGCAAAGTGAATTTAGCCATTATCAGCTAATTCAAGTTGATTTAACTAACAGTGACAATAAAACAATTGAGTTAATGGAAGAGTACACCGTGTTTGGTTTACCTAGTATTTTGTTTTTTAACACCCAAGGTAAAGAGCTAACTACACAACGTGTAACCGGCTTTTTAAACGCAGAAGATTTTGCTAAACACCTTGCTACAGTGCGCGCCAGCGCACAATAATAGTGCAATAGAGCCACTTGGATATACCAAGTGGCTTACGACTCCCTCCTAGTTATTCGTTCCCAAAATAGAGATTGGACCAGTATTTTGCTGCTATTTACATCGAAATCACTATAATAGTTGGTTAACGTGAGAATTTGTTGCTACATTACTTTTTTCTGCTTACTTAAAAGCGAAAAACTACTTAGCAACCGCTTAACTCATTACTTATAGGATATATCGCGTATTATGGCTGCAAAATTTAACCTTTTAGTTATAAATGGTCCAAATTTGAACATGCTTGGCAAACGTGAACCGGATAAATACGGTTTTCAAACGCTAAGTGAAATTATGAGCGAACTAACCAGTGCCGCTGATAGTCTAGATGTTGAGTTAGCACATTTTCAAAGTAATAGTGAGCAAGCCCTCATTGAGCGAATACACAGTGCTTGGCAAGCGGTTGATTACATAATAATTAACCCTGCTGCATTTACGCATACAAGCGTTGCATTACGTGATGCATTGCTAAGTGTTGATATTCCGTTTTTTGAAGTGCACTTAAGTAATGTGCACGCACGTGAAGCCTTTCGTCATCATTCGTATTTTTCTGATGTGGCACAAGGCGTGATATGTGGATTAGGTGCAATGGGTTACCACGCAGCATTAAATGCCGCTGTGAGCCGGTTGAAAAACTCGATTTAATTTTAAATTAACACACAAACAAACAGGCGGGTCGTGTAATGGATATTCGCAAGATAAAGAAGCTTATCGAATTAGTAGAAGAATCAGGTATTGCTGAGCTAGAAATCACTGAAGGTGAAGAATCAGTACGTATTAACCGTAACAACATGAGCGCAGGCCCTGGTTACCCGCAATTTGCTCCACAGCAATATGCACCGGCGCCAGCAGCCCCAGCTCCAGTTGCAGCAGCTCCTGTAGCAGTTGAAGCAGCAGCTCCAGCAGAACCTACTGGCCATCAAGTTAAATCACCAATGGTTGGATCTTTCTATGCAGCAGCGTCTCCTGAAGCTCCAGCGTATGTAGAAGTTGGTCAGCAAGTTAAAGTTGGCGATACGCTTTGTATTATCGAAGCTATGAAAATGATGAACCAAATTGAGTCAGATAAAGCCGGTACAGTAAGAGCTATCTTAGCTGAAAATGGCGAGCCAATAGAATTTGATCAACCTCTATTCATCATTGAATAATAGCGTAACCTAAAAGGCCAACTCTAATGTTAGATAAAGTAGTCATTGCAAACCGAGGTGAAATTGCACTTCGTATATTGCGCGCCTGCAAAGAGCTTGGGATCAAAACGGTTGCTGTGCATTCAACGGCGGATCGCGATCTTAAGCATGTATTGCTTGCAGATGAAACCATCTGTATTGGTAGACCATCAGCAACTGAAAGTTATTTAGATATCCCGCGCATTATTGCTGCGGCTGAAATAACTGACGCTGTAGCGATTCATCCAGGTTACGGTTTCCTTGCAGAAAACGCTGATTTTGCCGACCAAGTTGAGCAAAGTGGTTTTGTATTTATTGGTCCAAAAGGTGACACTATTCGCCTTATGGGTGATAAAGTTTCTGCTATTTCAGCAATGCGTAAAGCAGGCGTTCCATGTGTACCAGGGTCTGATGGTCCGGTATCAGATGATAAAGAACGTAACATGCAAATCGCTAAACGAATCGGTTACCCGGTAATCATCAAAGCCGCTGGTGGCGGTGGTGGTCGTGGTATGCGTGTTGTTCGTAGCGAATCTGAACTTATTGATTCAATTGCATTAACACAGCAAGAAGCTAAGCAGTTCTTTGGTAATAGCATGGTTTACATGGAGAAATTCCTTGAAAACCCACGCCATATCGAAGTTCAAGTATTAGCAGATGGCCAAGGTAATGCAGTACATTTAGGTGAACGTGATTGTTCTATGCAACGTCGTCACCAAAAAGTAGTTGAAGAAGCACCAGCGCCAGGTATTACTGCAGAAACACGTAAATTTATTGGTGAACGCTGTACACGTGCATGTATCGAAATCGGTTACCGCGGTGCAGGCACGTTTGAGTTTTTATACGAAAACGGCGAGTTTTACTTCATCGAAATGAATACACGTATTCAGGTTGAACACCCTGTAACTGAAATGGTTACTGGTATTGATTTAATCAAAGAGCAGTTAAAAATTGCTGCGGGTCAACCATTATCATTCACGCAAGACGACGTTGTTATTCGTGGTCATGCTATTGAGTGTCGTATTAATGCTGAAGACCCTGAAACGTTTATCCCTTCACCGGGTAAAATTACACGTTTCCATCCTGCTGGTGGCTTAGGTATTCGTTGGGACAGCCATATTTACGCTGACTATACGGTTCCACCACATTACGATTCAATGATTGGTAAGTTAATCACTTACGGTGAAAACCGTGACGTAGCTATTGCCCGCGCGCGCAATGCACTTAACGAGCTAGTAATTGACGGAATTAAAACTAATACTCCTTTGCATAAGAGAATTCTTGCAGATGAAAACTTCCAAAATGGTGGTACTAACATCCACTATCTTGAGAAGAAATTAGGATTGTAATTCTAGCCTGTAAAAAGGCGTTTTATCTTAGTTAATAACCCGAGTTATTAAGCTGATTTAAATAATTAAAAATCCGATATCAGGAGACTGATATCGGATTTTTTAATGCCTGTAATTTAAGTTTTATAGGCAAAAAAAAGTCCATAAAATATACTGCAAAGAGTAAATTCGATGGACTCAATATTTATACAATATGTTGAACTAACATTAAACTAATTTAGATTCAATTAACTGCAGTGCTTCTTCTAAAATTGTTTCTACTGCTTTTTTAGCGCGTTCAGGGTCGCGTGACTTTATGGTCTCTAAAATATCAGCGTGCTTAGCAACGTCTGCGCCCGGTACACCTTTAATGTGGTTTGTATAACGAATACTTACTCTAAGGGCTGTACTAATAAACTCAGTTAACTGCACAAAAAAGCGATTGTTACTGGCAACTAATATGCTGGTATGAAAAGCAATGTCGGCTTCTAATGGGTCGTCTAAGCCTTCGTCTGCTTCAGCCATACGGGCTAAGGCGCTATCTATATCAGCGAGTTGTTCAGCAGTTGCATTTAGTGCTGCAAGAGCGGCCGCTTGTGGTTCAAGGGCTACGCGTACTTGAGTAAACTCTTTTAATAACGACAGTGATGGCTTACTGCTTAAAATCCAACGTAGTACGTCGGTATCAAACATGTTCCAGCTACTTTCAGGTAATACACGAATACCTTGCTTAGGACGCGATGAAATTAACCCTTTAGCAGAGAGCATTTTTACCGCTTCGCGGGTAGCGCTGCGACTTACATCATACTTTATACATAAATCGGCTTCAGAAGGCAGGCCTTCGCTTACAGGGTAAACACCACGCACAATAGCAAAACCCAAATCGTGGGTTAATTGTTGTGTTAAATTTTGACGGGGTTGGCTTTTCATTGCGCAGGATTCCGAGTTGATATATTGCTTTATTATATATCATATATCATATTAATGTACTCAAGGATATGATATAAACTTTTAATTAGCTAAATATTTTAACACAGCAATAACGACTTAGTTTGGCTCTTTATACTGTAAATGTAAGTTTATAAAGAGTTTAAATAAAATTGAAAATGCGCTGTATGGAGAGTTGAATTTGAACACCCTAGCTCAATATCATAGTCTTTCTGGTAAAGTTATTTTTATTACAGGCGGTGCATCAGGCATTGGTAGAGCAATGGTTAAATCCTTTGTAAACCAAAATGCAAAAGTAGCATTTATAGATATTGATGATAAGGCAGCGCAATCGCTTATTCGTGATTTACCCAATGCAAAACTATGGTATAGGCAAGTTGATGTAACTGACTCTCATGCACTTCAGCAATCACTTGTGGATGCATGCGCCGCTTTTGGTGCCATTAATGTACTAGTTAATAATGTAGCGAACGATCGCCGTCAAGCAAGCGAAGACGTTACAGTGCAAGACTGGGATCAGTGCTTACAAATAAACTTAAACCCTGCATTTTTTGCCTCTCAAGTTGCTATGTCTTTTATGAAGGGCGATGGAGCGGGCAGTATCATTAACTTTAGTTCTATTAACGCTATTATGGGGCAACCTCAAATGGCAGGCTATGTAACCGCAAAAGCAGGCCTAATTGGTATGACTAAGGCACTGGCTCGCGATTACGGCGAGTTTGGTATTCGCGTTAACGCTATTTTACCAGGGTGGGTGGCTACCGACCGTCAACTAGCAAGCTGGTTTACCGAAGAAGAGCAAGTTAAGTGGATGGAAGCCATGGCGCTTAAAAAATTAGTAACTCCTGAAGATGTTGCTAATTTGGCACTCTTTTTAGCCGCCGATGAAAGCAGTATGATCACCGGGCAAAGTATTAAAATTGACGGTGGGAGGCTTTAAAGCTTGGCTACTTCATCTCTTTTTATTGCTGTTGACTGGGGCACGAGCCATTTACGCGCTTATTTGTGCGAAGTACGAGCGCAATCAACACTTAAATTATTAGCACAACGTGATGGCCCAGGTGTTGTTAAAGCAAATCAAAATTTTGAGCAAACCCTAATCGACACCATTGAGGTGTGGAAGCAAGAATATGGAAGCTTACCTATATATATTGCAGGACAAATTACCTCAAGCATCGGCTGGCACGAAACACCTTATTTAGAATGCCCAATTAATCCCGAAGGGTTACTTAATGCTGCTGTTAGCTTTGATTGCGATGGACATATTATTAAAGCGTTACCTGGCACAAAGTGTACGCTGCAAAATGGCTTGTTTGATGTAATGCGCGGTGAAGAGCTGCAAATTTTAGGGTTTTTAAAGCAAAACCCAGAGTATCAACAAGGTAAAATATTACTCTGTTTGCCTGGCACACATACCAAATGGGTGCTTATAAACAATGGCGAAATCATTTGCTTTAAAACAGCCATGACCGGTGAGTTATATGATTTGTTATGTCATCAAAGTGTTTTAATTCCTAACGACTGTGCAGAAGGTGAGTTTGACTTTAAAGCATTTGAGCAAGGCTGTGAGCTAACTTTAGGTAGTGATAGCGGTAACTTGGCACATGGTATTTTTAGTGTGCGTACCCGCCAGCTTTCAAAGGAGTTAACGCCAGTACAAGCTAAAGCCTATTTGTCGGGTGTATTAATTGGCAGCGATGTACGAGCAGCTCGCCACGCTAGTGAATGGCAATTATTAAGTGATACACAAGTTGTGGTGATTGGCACAAAGCAGCTGAATAAGTGTTTTACTACGGCGCTTAACCAAATAGGTGTGAAGTGTGTTGAGTTTGATATTAAAACAGCGACGCTTAGTGGCTTTAATTATTTATTTAATTTAGAGTCAAAAAAATAAACCCCTTTATAACGGTTAAATTATAAAGGGGTTAACAGGAAGCTATTATAACTTGATAGTTAAGCGCTTTTAGCTGCTTGGTTATGCTCAATATAATCATTAAGCGCAGCAACTTGCGCCTCATTAAAACGTAGTCCTAATTTACTGCGGCGCCATAAAATATTGTATGCGTTTTCTGCCCACTCTTCATTTAGCAAGTAATCTACTTCTGCTGCAAATAAACCATGGCCAAAATCCTGGCCTAAATCACTCAGCCCAGTTGCACTACCTAAAATATGTTTAGCACGAGTACCATAAGTGCGTACAAAGCGTTTAAGTGTTATTTCAGGTAGCCATTCGTATTTTGCTTTTAGCTCTGATTTAAGTGCTTCTACAGAGCTAAAATCACCACCAGGGAGCGGACTATGTTTGGTCCACGCATTGCTCATTTGCGGATAAAAATCTTCAAGCTTATTAACCGCAGCTTCGGCAAGTTTGCGATAAGTTGTAATTTTTCCGCCAAACACACTCAGTAGAGGTGTTTGCTTAGCATCACTCGAAAGCTCTAATTTATAATCGCGAGTAACGGCTTGTGCATTAACTGATTCGTCATCAAGTAATGGGCGTACACCAGAAAAGGTATGTACTATGTCTTCGCGTTTAATCGGTTGTTTAAAGTAGGTATTAGTAATATCAATTAAGTAATCAATTTCTTCATCACTAATTTTAACGTCTTGTGCTTCACCTTTGTGCTCAACATCAGTCGTGCCAATAAGTGAGTAATCATCTTCAAACGGAATAACAAACACAATACGCTGATCTTTATTTTGTAAAATATAAGCTTGTTTTTCATCGTGAATACGAGGCACTACAATGTGGCTACCTTTTACAAGGCGAATATTTTGTGGTGATTTTTCTGTTAGTGCTTCGTCAAATAATTTAGCAACCCAAGGACCCGCAGCATTAACAATCCCTTTGGCAGAAATGGTGTATTTAGCTTTACTCTTTTGCTGCTCAAGCGTTACCTGCCATTTACCTTGCTCACGTTTAGCATGTACACACTTAGTTTGCGTAGTAATAACAGCACCTTTTTGCTGCGCTGCTAGGGCGTTTAAAACGACTAGGCGAGAGTCATCAACCCAGCCATCTGAGTATTCAAAACCTTTAGTAATAGAGGGTTCTAAAACGCTATTTTCACCAAATTTAATGCTTCGAGAACCCGCTAGTGTTTCGCGTTTTGCTAGGTTGTCATACATAAACAAGCCAATACGAATCATCCACGCAGGGCGGAGGTGTTTTTGATGCGGCAATCTAAAGGTTAGCGGCCACATAATATGAGGTGCGTTTTTAAGTAGCACTTCACGCTCTGCTAGCGCTTCTTTTACTAATCTAAATTCGTAATGCTCAAGGTAGCGCAGACCGCCGTGGATCAGCTTAGAACTGTTTGAAGATGTTGCACAGGCAAGGTCTGATTGTTCGCACAATAGAACTTTTAACCCTCTGCCAGCTGCATCAGCTGCTATTCCAGTGCCGTTTACACCGCCACCGATGACTAGTAAGTCATATTCGTTATCTGCTAATTCCACCGAGCTAACCTTTTTATTTGTAATATAAATAAGACATAAACATCATAAAGCTGCTGTTTTCATTTGACAATAGAAAACCCAGTTTTTTATTCGTTAATTTTGACGCCAATTCATTTTCAATTTAAAGCAGTAAAACATGCCTTTTAAATCTAGCATTTAGCTAAGTTAAAAAAGCAAAGTGGCTAAAGTACTGGCCTTAACCACTTAGTATTTACTGCGGGCAGTTTTTATTCGTTAAGCAGACTTGAGCTACGCAGTGCTGCCATTTTGCGTATAGATCGTTACGCTCGTCGGCACTCATGGTGGGCTCAAAGCGACGGTCGCATGTCCACATTTTAGATAACTGTTCAGTTGACTCGTACACACCTGCTTGCAAGCCTGCTAAATAAGCGACCCCTAAAGAGGTGGTTTCGGTCACTGTTGGTCGCTCAACTGTTGCACCTAAAATATTTGATAAAAAGGTCATAACCCAATTATTTTTTACCATACCGCCATCTACACGAAGCACACTTGGGCGAAGGCCATCACGCTCCATCGCTTTTTGTAAATCTTTGGTCTGGTAGCCAACTGATTGCAGCGCTGCAGCAACAATAGTGCTAATACCAGAGTCGCGTGTTAGCCCTAAAATAGCGCCACGTGCATTAGGGTCCCAATAAGGAGCGCCTAAACCAGTAAACGAAGGCACTAAAAATACACCATGATCGAGCGGTACATCTTTAACCATCGACTCACTTTCGCCAGCATGGCTAAGTAGTTTTAAGCCTTCAACAATCCACTGCATAGTTGCGCCAGCCATAAATATACTGCCTTCAATGGCGTAAGTTGGCTTGCCGTTTAATCTATAAGCAACAGTGGTCAGTAAGCGGTTTTCTGAGGTCAGTGCTTTTTCGCCAGTGTTAAGCATTAAAAAACAGCCAGTACCGTAAGTACTTTTAGCCATGCCTTGTTCAAAACATGCGTGTCCTACAAGCGCAGCTTGTTGATCGCCTGCAATACCACAAACACGAATTGGCGCGCCAAAAATGTCAGCGCTGGTTGAACCAAACTCGTCAGCTGAATCCATTACTTCTGGCAGCATAGATTCTGGAATATCGAATAACTCTAAAAGCTCTTGATCCCACTGCTGGGTATGAATATTAAATAACATGGTGCGCGATGCATTGGTTGCATCGGTTCGGTGCTCTTTACCGCCAGTTAGCTGCCAAAGTAGGTAAGTGTCAACCGTACCGAAGGCGAGTTCGCCTGCAAGGGCTTGTTCGCGTGCGCCTTCAACGTTATCTAAAATCCAACGAACTTTAGTGGCCGAAAAATAAGGGTCGAGTAATAAGCCTGTTTTATCGCTTATTGTTTGGCAAAGCTCATCAGTTGTTAGGCTTTCGCAATAGTCACTGGTGCGACGGTCTTGCCATACAATAGCGTTATAAATTGTTTTGCCTGTTTTTTTGTTCCATACCAAAGTGGTTTCGCGCTGATTGGTGATACCAATGGCAATAATTTCTTCAGGCTTTACATCGTTTTTAGTTAACACTTCGCGACTAGTGCTAAGCACTGTTTGCCAAATATCGTTAGGGTCGTGTTCTACCCAACCATTTTGTGGAAAATGCTGCGAAAATTCTTGTTGTGCTGTACCAAAAACGTCTGCATCTTTTGTAAACAAGATGGCCCGAGAGCTTGTGGTTCCTTGATCAATTGAGAGTATGTATTTGGACATGATATTTGTGTTATTTATCTTATCTTATATATGACTAGATTGCCTTTAACCGAAGTTAATGGCAATGGTTTTTTCTTAAAATAGCAGATTAAAAAATAAACACGCTGATATTTGCTGGTAACTCTTTTATATAAAAGGCGTTTTATTTTTGCATTATTTTAAGGGCGTATGCGGCTATTGATTAAAATAACCGCTTAAAGCTTATTATTACTTGGTGTGAGGTTTAGCTTGTTGCCAATCCATACCGGTAGAAAAGCGATTATCAAACCCGCGCCACTGTGGCAGCGGCTTACCATCAACAACAGCTTGGTCGCCGTTTTGTGGTAAATCTAAGTATTTACACTCGCTGGCTATGCCTTTTACGTGGCAATCCATCATGGCAAGTACAAAGTGTTTGTTGGTCTCGTTTAGTGTGCGCATAGACCACGAAGGCTCGTAGTAATGGCCTATATCTAGCTCACTGCTGCTTTGTGCAATAGCAGGGGCTGGGTGTGGTGCAATATTATGGCGTGCATTTTTGTAAGTAAGCATGTACTTATATTTGCTGCCTGTTTGTTCATAAAGACTTTTAATGCCTTCATAGCCTGAAATGTCATCTAAGTCACCAGCTACATAAAGCGAAGGTACTTTAATATTTTCCATTGCTTTGGCATCAAATATAGCGTGCTGTCCGCCCCACGGTGCAAAGGCCACCATCGCTTTTATACGAGGGTCTATTTTTGGGTTTTGGTATTGTCCACCAGCGCAGCTGTTTAGTAATTGCTGTACTTTTTTAATTTGAGCTGGGTCTTTCATACCCGTAAACATAGCCGTAGTTTGCTCATTAAAAGCGTAACAACCACCTATCGTATTTACCGCGCCATAGCCACCCATTGAGTAACCAATTACACCTGCGCTTTTGTTATCTATCTGCTTGCTGGCAAAGTTGTTTTGCTCATTAAAGTAATTAATTACAAACTGCTGATCGCGTGAGCGATTTATAAGCGTGCTAAAAAAGCCAGAAAACGGTGCGTTTTCAAAATCAACATCGGCATTGGTTGAGTCAGTATGGTCAATAGCTACCACAATGTAACCGTGCGACGCTAAATGCTCGCCAAGGTAGTACATAATTGTACGGTAACCGGTATAACCGTGCGAAAGCACTATCACAGGGTAGTGCTCTTTATTATTAATGGCGACATCACGCATTGCATCGGCTTGCAAAGTAAACTCTTTACCTGAGCGAGTTTCATCTGTGTAGCTGCTAAGTGGCGCTTTTGCTGTATTTGCAGCCGGATACCACACCTCTACTTTTAAAGGACGATCTTTTTGACCTTGTGTAGCGGGGTCAAATTGCGCAGGGTTAACTAAATCAAGTGTTTGCACACCTATATTGTAGCTACCTTTAGCTGCAAGCTCTGGCAGTACTTCGCTAGTGAGTGGCGGGTATAGCTGCTCTGGTTTATTAGATTCAGCAACAGCTACACTGGCAGATAAACTGCACGTTGCAAGTAATATGGCTTTTGAAAGCGCCTTGAGTGTGTGTGTCATTGTGTGTCCTTGTTGTGTATTTTTATTTTTTAATTAGTCAGTTCAGCCGACTCGACGACATTGCTATATTGCAACTGCCACTGTGCTCGCAAGGTATCCATTATGTTCATAACTCGTAAGCTAGTACTGAGGGGCAACACGCTGCTTTGAGTTTGTTTTTGTAATATACACTGCGTGACATGTGCAATTTCAAACTTAAAGTTTTCATCGTCGCTAAAGTCGTATTCAAGGTACTGAGGGTCTTGGTCTTTTATGTGTAGCTCTAGCGTTTGTGCACCTACAAACTGAGGTATTCGAATATAGCCAAGCTCACCATTAATACATGCTTCTGTGGGGCCACTTTGTTGTAATGCGCTGGCAAGAGATGCAAATTGCCCGTTACCGTAATCAACTATAGCAGTGCTTCGCTCATCAACGCCGGTTGTGCTTTTATGTACAAAGGAGTTGATGTGTTCAGGGGCTTTATTAAATACCACATCAGCAATCGAAATAGGATAAATACCTAAATCGAGCAGGGCGCCACCCGCTGTTACAGGGTTCATTAATCGGTGAGTGTCGGCAAAGCTGCCAGGTAAACTAAAGTTGGCATTAACACTGTGCACATTACCAATAACACCTTCACTTAGGAGCTGTTGTAATTTTACTATGGCTGGTAAAAACCGCATCCAAACGCCTTCCATTAAAAAGCAGTTTTGTTGCTTGGCAAGCTCAGTGAGACTTTGCAACTGCTTAGCATTAACGGTGATTGGTTTTTCGCTTAGCACGTGCTTATTGTGTTTTAAGCATTGGGCTATCGTTTTAAAGTGTTGATCGTGGGTATTGGCAATATAAATAGCATCTATATTTGGGCATTGCACAAGAGCTTGATAGCTTTCATAGCCTTGAATATTGTACGGTGTGGCAAATTCTTTAGCGCGCTGTATACTCGTTGATGCCGCGCCAATAAGCTGTGCGTCACTGCAATGCGCAATGCTTGTAGCAAAGGTGTGAGCTATATTGCCACACCCAATAATTCCCCAATTAACCTTTGCCATGCTTATTCCTTAAGTTTATTTAAAAAGACGTAATTTGTAATCCTGAACCCGCTGAACATACGTAAATATCAGCATTTAAATTAAAGCGTTCAAAGTAATGCTTTTCTACCGCTGCTTTAATTAGTGGTACTTCCGCATCACGACATAAACATACAATTGCGCCACCAAAACCACCCCCTGTCATACGAACTGCGCCACGCTCGCCCATCGCTTCTTTACAAATTTCTACTAAGCCATCGGTTGCAGGTACGGTTACTTCAAAGTCGTGTTTAAGTGATTGATGCGATGCAGCCATTAGCGTACGAAGTGCATCCATATCGTTATTTTGTAGTGCAGTAGTTGCTGCAATTACACGGTCGTTTTCGCTAATTACGTGGTGTGCACGTTTATATTCGTTTTCGCTTAATGTCGCTTTTACTGCTTGCAGGGCAGTCATGGTTGCTTGGCGAAGTGTTTCTACACCCATTTTTACAGCAGCTTGTTCGCAGTCAATACGGCGCTGGTTGTATTCGCTATCAACTAATTTACGCGGGTAGTTAGAGTTAACAATAACAATATTTAAATCATCAGGAACTTTAACTGATTTAGTTGCGAGGTTTTCACAATCAATTAATAGCGCATGCCCGTTTTCGCCTTTAGCTGAAATAAGCTGATCCATAATGCCGCATTGGCAATGCATAAAGTCGTTTTCGGCTTCTTGGCCAAATAGCGCAATTTGCTCTGGCGGTAAACCAAGCTGTGCAATATGGTTAAACATACCGCCTACAGCAACTTCTAGTGCGGCCGATGACGACAAGCCACTACCTTGCGGTAAGTTGCTGTCAATAAGTAGGTCGGCGCCACGCAGTGTGTAGCCCGCTCTTTTAAGAACATAAGTAACAGCACGAATGTAGTTACCCCATTGCGACTGGCCTTCAGTGATTTCTTCATCAACACTAAAGCTGTCTTTTTCGCCTGGGTAATTTAAAGAATGCACAGTAATAATATTGTCGTCGCGCTCTTTAAACATCACTTGGGTACGAAACTCTAACGAACACGGTAAAACAAAACCGTCGTTGTAGTCGGTAAATTCGCCAATAAGGTTTACACGCCCCGGTGCTGCAGCAATACCTTGAGCAGGCGCGCCATACAGTGACAAAAATTGTTGTTGGAATTCGTTAAGCTTCATCTGTGTGTCCTGCTGTATCTTTATAGTGTGTTGTACTGGCTGCTTTTAAAATAGAAGCAGCGGTTTCTGCGCTTAAATCGCGTTGGCTTTCGCCTAGCATTTCGTAGCCTACCATGTGTTTTTTAACAGTAGCAGAGCGAAGTAGCGGCGGATAAAAATGGGCATGCAAACGCCAATGTTGCTCATCAGAGCCCCTATTAGCCGGTGCATTGTGCCAACCCATTGAGTATGGGAAGCTGCAATTAAATACGTTGTCGTACTTAGTGGTTAATACTTTAAGTGCCTGGGCCAAAGAGTCGGTTTGCGCATCGTTTAGCTGGCTAAAGTTTTGAATGTTATCTTTAGTTACTAGCATTGTTTCAAACGGCCACGCTGCCCAAAATGGCACAACAACAAGCCAATGTTCGTTTTCAAATACAACACGTGTTTGATCTGCTTGCTCTTTTTGCGCGTAATCGGCAAGCATGGCTGTGCCATGCTTTTTATAATAGCTAAGCTGCTGGTTATCTTCTGCTTCTATTTCGGTTGATAAATGCGAGTGAGCCCATACTTGGCCGTGAGGATGAGGTTGCGAACAACCCATTATCTCGCCTTTATTTTCAAAAACTTGTACGCATTCGTACTGCTGTGCAAGCTCTGTGTAATTTTGTTTCCAGGTTTTTACTACTTCGTGCAATGCGTTTTGGCTAAGCTCTGGTAGTGTTTTATTATGCTCTGGCGAAAAACAAATTACGCGGCATTCGCCACTGGCTTCGTCGGCAATAAATAAATCGCTGTCTGATTCTAAGCTTTGTAATTGCTCGCTGGCATTAGGTGTGAGTGCACCAAAGTCATTTCTAAATACGTGTGTGTATTTATAATCTGGGTTACTGTCGCCATTTGCACGGGTATTACTTGGGCAAAGTGGGCAGCTTTCATCGTGTTTTGGTAATACGTTTTCGTTAACGGCTTCTGTTGCGCCTAACCATGGGCGGTTATTACGATGTGGTGAAACTAATACCCAACGACCCGTTAGCGGATTTTTACGTCTGTGAGTACTTTCTAATAAAGCCATGTTAACTCTCCAACCCACTTGGGTAATTAGTTTGCCAGCGCCATGTGTCGTTTGTCATGTCGCTAAGTGTTAGTTCTGCGTGCCAGTTAAGTGTGTTTTGCGCTTTTGTGGCATCGGCGTAGTTACAGGCAATATCACCTGCTCGGCGCGGTGCAATCTTATACGGAATATCTCTATTGGCTGATGCGCTAAATGCGTTGATCATATCAAGCACAGAATAACCTTGCCCTGTGCCTAAGTTGTAAGCATGAAATGCGGTATCTGTTTTATGCTGCATAAATGCCGCAACATGACCTTTAGCTAAATCTAAAACATGAATATAGTCGCGCACACCTGTGCCATCTTCGGTGTCGTAGTCGTCACCAAAAATATTAACCACGTCACGTTTACCTACTGCAGTTTGGGCAATAAATGGCATTAAGTTATTAGGAATACCATTAGGGCTTTCACCTAATAAACCACTTGGGTGTGCACCTACTGGGTTAAAGTAACGAAGCGCAATACCCATAAATTGACTGTTGGCATTACATACGTCTTGCATGGCTTGTTCAACCATGACTTTAGTCCAACCATAAGGGTTCGTTGCGCGTATAGGGTGCTTTTCGTCAATAGGGAGGTAGTCTGGCTCGCCGTATACTGTAGCCGATGAGCTAAATATAATATGGTTAACGCCTTCATCTTGCATGTTTTGTAGCATGCTTAATGTGCCCGACACGTTATTTTGATAATAACGCAGCGGTTGCTCGGTAGATTCGCCAACGGCTTTTAAAGCTGCAAAGTGAAAAACAGCTTCGGCTTTAGTGTGTTTTAGAGCGAGCTTAAACTGTTGCTCGTCTTGAATGTCGCCCAAAATAAACTCAAACCGAGTACCCGTAATCTTTTCGAGTTGGTCAAGTACCCGCGCACTTGCATTAGACAAGTTATCATAAATAACAGGCGTAATACCTGCTTCATGCAATGCAATACATGTGTGGCTACCTATGTAACCCATGCCGCCAGTAACTAAAACTTTCATGTTATTTCTCGAAAAGTGTATTTATATGATAAATACTACTATTAAGGTGGTTTAAAAACAATAGTTATGATTGCTGAGTAATTCAAATAAAAGCATAAAAAATATTCAGCTTAAACACTCATCTGCCTTTTAAAGGAATGCTTTTATATTAACTAACATAGGCTTAGCTTTATCAATTAATTCTATAAACTGATTCAACTATTGGCCTAATTATCAGCAGTAAGTCGGGGTGCTAATATAGCGAAAATAAAGTAAGGAGAGATCAACATGAACAAAACAATTTTACTTACCGGCGCAACCGATGGTATTGGGCTAGAAACTGCAAAGATGTTATTAGCACAAGGTCATACCGTATTATTACATGGCCGCAGCCAAGCAAAGCTCAATGCGCTACAAGTAGCTTTAACCGAGCAATACCCAAATGCAAGTACACATACTTATATTGCTGATTTAAGCGATATGAGCCAAGTTCAAACTTTGGCAAAAAATGTATTAGCCGATTTGGCCGAAAATAATAACCAGCTTGACGTACTTATTAATAATGCAGGCGTTTATCAATTAGTTGATGCTACAACAATTGACGGCCTTGATGCCCGCTTTGTTGTAAACACGATTGCGCCATATCTTCTTACAAAACTATTATTACCTGTCCTTGGTCATGATTCGCGAGTGGTTAATGTGTCATCAGCTGCGCAATCAAGCGTTAACTTAAATGCACTTATAGGTAACACTGAACTTTCTGATAGTGCGGCTTATACACAAAGTAAATTGGCTATTACTATGTGGTCGCGTCATTTAGGGCTTGAGCTTAAAGATACTGGACCATTAGTTGTATCGGTAAACCCTAAATCTTTACTGGGAAGCAAAATGGTAAAAGACGCTTACGGTATAGATGGTGGGGATTTAAAAATTGGCGCAGATATTTTTTGTCGCGCAGCGCTTAGTGATGAATTTAAAGGTGCCGCAGGCCTGTATTTTGATAACGATACAGGACGCTTTGCTCCTCCTCATGTTGATGCACTTAATAATGCTAAAAATCAACAACTAGTAGATACGTTAGACAGTATTTTAGCACAGCTTAAATTAGGTAAAGCATAATGAAAAATCATGTTACCTGGACAGTACAAGGCCAAATTAAAGAAGGTAAATACGATGAGTTTTTACTGGTAATGGCACAATTAGTTACTTTGGCTAAAAGTGAAGCGGGCACTTTAATGTATGAGTGGACAGTAAGTGAAGACAAGCGCAATGTACATATTTACGAGCGTTACCAAGATGAAGATGCTGCTAAAGCGCATCTTGCTGGTTGGGGCGAAAGTGGCCCACTATTTTTAAGCGTAGTTGATATGGATAAAGTAACGGTATTTAGTCAATTATCTGAAGAGTTTGCACAAGCCTTTGCAGGCCCAAGCAGTATATTTATGAAACCTGTGGGTGGCTTGGTAAAGTTTTAGAGAAAATACCCATTGTTGATCTAAAGAGCTCACCTCATCAGTGAGCTCTTTTTTAGTGGCATTACTGCTCTTGCTGCAAGCGCTCGTATAACCAATCTTTTAATTCTGTACGTTCGTGTTTTAATAGATGCATTTGTTCATCGCTTATGGGCGCATCTTTGAGCTCTAACACTCTAATCTCTTTATCTAGCTTGTCGTACTTATCTGCTTTTTTTGCAAATTCAGTATCGCTTTCATTTAACTCGGCAATGGTCTTTAAGTACTCTGGAAAGTCATTTGTTAATGAGTGGTCTTCGCCTAACATATTCGCTCCTTAGTAGGATATAAATGAGCTCACAAGTAAGTGAGTTGTATAAGTGAATTACTGCCTTTCATATAATACACTGGGGCTTACATAGATATAATTCAACCATCGAGCCGCTAATTTGATGTAGCACAAGCAATCTGTTTATTTTGCTCAGTAAGGCATTTCACCAAAGTATTTAATAGTGCGATCAATAAATGCACGTACTTTAGAGGTCAATAATTTATTGTTGGGGTATACAGCCTACGTAGGTGTATTAACTAATCGTAAAAAGCTTAGGGTTCGATATTATTGCTCAAGGTGCAAGGAATCTCTGGCTAGAGAAAATAAATTTAAATATCATCATGATTCAATACGTTAGTAAATCTCTTAACCAGAGTTCAAGTTAGTAAACCAATACCCGCTAAAGGCTTTTAAGCATTTTAGCTAAAAGAGTTAATTTTTAACGCTTTTTGCTAATTTATGTTGGTTAATTAATAGTGGTAGAATGCAGCGCTTAGTACCACTTGTGTAAAGTAGTGGTCAATAATTTATAAGGTCTGTTGTGTAATGCTGTTGATGATCGACAACTACGATTCGTTTACTTACAACTTAGTGCAATATTTTCAGCGTTTAGATCAAGACGTTTTAGTAAAACGTAATGATGAGCTAAGTATTGCACAAATAAAACAGTTAAACCCGCAGCACATCGTGTTATCGCCAGGGCCATGCACCCCTAACGAAGCGGGTATTTCACTAAATGTTGTTGAGCAACTAAAAGGGCAATATCCTATTTTAGGGATTTGCTTGGGGCATCAAACTATCGCACAAGCTTTAGGTGGAGATGTAATTCGTGCTAAAAAAGTAATGCACGGTAAAACATCACCCATAGTTCATACTAATAAAGGGGTGTTTAAAGGCTTAGCTAATCCGTTAACGGTATGTCGTTATCATTCTTTAGTGGTTAAAGCGCAAACTCTGCCTAAAGAGCTTGAAGTAACCGCATGGACTCAAACTGAGCAAGGCGAGTTTGACGAAATTATGGGGTTGTTACACAATGAACTTGCTATCGAAGGTGTGCAGTTTCATCCCGAAGCTATTTTAACTGCTCAAGGCTTAGAACTGCTTGATAACTTTTTAACTCGCTTCTAATGTTATAATACACATAGCATTTTATACTTTATTAATGGATTTCATGACTGAACTTGAAGCGCAACAGCGTACTGCCAAAATATTAAGCCAACGGGCTCATGACTTATTGCTTGGGCACAGCTTTGCGCATCAGCAAATTGGTTTCATTCATACATTAGATATAGATTACGGCGAACCGATGAAGCAACGTACTTTGCTTCAGGTTGAAGTGGCCGCACAGCATAAACGCCAGCAAAGCAGTACTGCACATCATAAGTATCGCGCTCAAGCGAGTGAGCAACTACACAAAACAATTGAAACAGCTATATATAAGCAGCTCGAGGATATAGATGGCGTAATTCATAGCACCATAGGCATTGAAGATGGCATTGCCAATATACTCGATATATTAGCGGTAAAGTCAGCGTCGGTAGGGCGTTTAGAGCCATTGGTTAATGATATAAGCTGGTTGGGTAGGGAGTTAGTAACGCTCGTTAATTTACCCTACTATCGTAATCAGCGTAGTAAAAACACGTCTGTAAAAGTAGATAAACCATCGCTTGCTCTTCGCTATATTGGTCTTGATAACTTACAGCTAGTTATACCTACATTTGCTACGCGTCATTGGATGCCACATAGCACCGAGCCATTTTCATTATTAAAACGTCGTTTACGTGACAGCGCGATGGCAAACGCGATTGCTGCGCAAAAAATTGCACAAATTAATAATGTGAACGACGTTCATGCATTTACCCTTGGTATGCTTTTAGATGTAGGGCGAATTGCATTGGTGCGTTTGTACTTAAAAACGTTTGAGAAAGTATGGCAACGTAAAGTGCAGTTAGCCCGAAATGAAAACCAAAAAGATTTACACACCGCATTATTAGAGCTACAGCCCGACCCGCTATTTTTAACCACTCTACTTAGCAATAAGTCGATAGAAGTAAGCGCCAAAGTAATAGACAAAATGGCTTTTAAATATTTACCGTTTAAAGGTGTAATGCAGCAGCTAGTAAATGGGGTAGATAAGGGCGATACATTACTGGCGTTAACACAAGTAATGCTAAAGGCACGGTGCTACTCTCAATATCTTAATTTAAAAGAACATCAACTTATTGAGCCTGATGAAGCTCTAAGCTGGTTTTCGCACTTTAAGTTCACTAAAACGGAACTAAAAACCCTCCAATCGAGTAATTTTACCAATTTAGCTATTCAAATTGACTAAAAATCTGAATTTTTTGTTAATTTTTTTGCGACTAACCATTCATTTTCATCTTATTGTTATATTACATATTTGCCGATTAAAGCGTGTGCGCCTCTGTACTCATGCGGTTAGTTGCCTAAAAATAAGCATAAATAGCTATGCAAATAGTTATTCACTATCTATGAAATAATATCTTTAGCCCTTTATTTTCAAGGGATACATGAAAGTTTTTAACGAGACAGATATAAGTAATTCTGAAATAATGTGCGTCTGAAAATTGAACCACAAAGCAATTTTGCGCAATTATCAGGTTACTGATCTTGCCTATAAAGTTGGTTACAAATATTAACCAAACACCTATTTTGATGTTTTGTGTTGCTCACAATTAAGAGGAAATAAAATGACAGTCAATCGCGAATTATTTGATCACGTAATGGTTCCTAACTACGCACCTTCAAGCGTAATTCCTGTTCGAGGCGAAGGCTCTCGCGTATGGGATCAACAAGGTCGAGAGTTTATCGACTTTGCTGGTGGTATTGCAGTTAACTGTCTTGGCCATTGCCACCCTGCATTAGTAGGCGCATTAAAAGAGCAAGGCGAAAAAATCTGGCATCTATCTAACGTAATGACCAATGAGCCGGCACTTCGCCTAGCTAAAAAAATGGTTGATGCGACATTTGCTGAAAAAGTTTACTTTGCCAACTCTGGCGCAGAAGCAAACGAAGCCGCGCTTAAATTAGCGCGTCGTTTTGCACTTGATAAGTTTGGCGCAGAAAAATCACAAATCATCGCGTTCAACAAAGGTTTCCACGGTCGTACATTCTTTACCGTAACTGTTGGCGGCCAAGCTGCATATTCAGATGGTTTTGGCCCTAAGCCTGGCGACATTATACATTGCGATTACAACGACCTAGCTGCTTTTGAAGCACTTATCAGCGATAAAACATGTGCCGTAATGATGGAACCTCTACAAGGTGAAGGCGGTATTGTTTCACCAACTGATGAGTTTGCTCAAGGCGTTCGCGATTTATGTACTAAACATAACGCACTGCTTATTTTTGATGAAGTTCAAACAGGTGTTGGTCGTACTGGCGATTTATATGCATACCAAGGCTTAAACGTAGTACCTGATATTTTAACTTCGGCTAAAGCACTTGGCGGCGGTTTTCCTATTGGCGCTATGATCACAACAACTGAAATTGCACAGCACCTTAAAGTAGGCACACATGGTTCTACTTATGGCGGTAACCCGCTTGCCTGTGCTGTTGCAGAAGCGGCATTTGATACAGTAAATACCCCAGACGTATTGGCTGGCGTAAAAGAAAAAGCAGCATTATTTAATGAACTACTTAGCGCGGTTAACGAAAAATACAACGTATTTAGCGAAATCCGTGGCCAAGGTTTATTAATTGGTGCAGTAGTGAACGAGCAATACAAAGGTCGTGCAAAAGAGTTTTTAGTGGCAGGTACTGAGCAAGGCCTTATGTCACTAGTTGCCGGTGCAGACGTAATACGTTTCACTCCATCTTTAGTAATTCCTGAAGCGGACATTCGCGAAGGTATGGCACGCTTTGAAAAAGCAGTAGCAAGCGTAGTAAACGCATAAGCGACTTAAGCCAACCAATTAAGGGCAAGCACCGCTTGCCCTGCAATTCCTATTTACCGTTATTTATAAGGGAGCAAGCGGACTCATGATGATCCTTCGCCCAATCCAGCAAAATGATTACTCAGCATTACTGAAAATTGCCCACGAATCGGGGCATGGTTTTACGTCTTTGCCATTAAACGAAGAACTATTGCAAAAGAAAATAGACCATTCTGTAAGTTCATTTGCTAAGCAAACGTCACAACCCGGTGACGAAGGCTACCTGTTTGTTCTTGAAGATAGCGAAACCGGTGATGTTGTAGGTACGTCTGCAATTGAAGCTGCGGTAGGGCTTGATGATGCATTTTATCATTATCACTTAAGTAAAGTGATTCACTCTTCGCGCACATTAGACGTATACAAAGCGGTTGATATTTTAACGCTATGTAACGACTACACAGGCGCTACAGAGCTTTGCACATTGTTTTTAAAAGATGGCTATCGTAAAAATTGTAACGGTAAGCTACTTTCCAAAGCGCGCTTTATGTTTATAAAGCAGCATCAAGAGCGTTTTGCACAAACAGTGATTGCAGAAATGCGCGGTGTGTCTGACGAAAACGGCAGTAGCCCTTTTTGGCAGTGGCTTGAAGAGCACTTTTTCTCAATGGATTTTCCAACAGCCGACTACCTAACAGGTATTGGCCAAAAGGTTTTCATTGCTGAACTAATGCCTAAATACCCAATTTATGTAAATTTGCTAAGTAAAGATGCGCAAGCCGTAATAGGTAAAGTACACGACAACACACGCCCAGCAATCGAGTTATTAAAAAGCGAAGGCTTTACGTTTAATGGCTATGTAGACATTTTTGACGGCGGCCCAACGGTTGAAGCAAAAGTAGATAACATTGCGACGATTCGTAATGCAAATAACTTTAACGTTGAAATTGGCGAAATGACTGGCGACACCATGGTGTTACTAGCTAACGAAAAGCTTGAAGATTTTAGAGCAACCGTTGCACCAATGACATTTGACGAGCGCGCAAAAAGCCTTATTTTATCGCAAGAAATAGCAGATGCACTGCATTTGCAAACTGGCGATATTGTTAGTGCAACCACGATTTAATTTAGGAGAAAGTATATGACTCATCCTGCACAATTTATTAATGGTCAATGGTCACAAGGCCAAGGCACAGAATTTAATTCAGTAAACCCTGCAAATAACGACGTTATTTGGCAGGCATCATCAGCAACTGCGGCGCAAGTAGACACCGCAGTAAATGCAGCGCGCGAAGCGTTTTATGCATGGGCTGATAAAAGCTTTACTGAGCGTTTAGAAATAATTAAAGCATTCGCAGCGCAATTAAAAGAAAACAGCGAAGAGCTAGCTATTACTATCGCACAAGAAACAGGTAAGCCACTGTGGGAAACGCGCACAGAAGCGGGTGCTATGGTTGGTAAAATTGCCATTTCTGAAAAAGCATTTTTAGAGCGCACTGGCGACGTAGAAAACGCAATGCCACTTGGCCGCGCGATGATTCGTCATAAGCCACATGGGGTTGTAGCCGTATTTGGTCCGTATAACTTTCCGGGTCACTTACCTAATGGCCACATTGTGCCAGCGCTTTTAGCAGGTAACACGGTTGTATTTAAACCGTCTGAACTGACTCCTAAAGTTGCCGAGCTTACGCTTAAACTGTGGGAGAAAGCAGGCTTACCAGCCGGTGTAATCAACCTCGTTCAAGGTGAAGTAGAAACGGGTAAAGCCCTTGCTGCTCACAAAGGGATTGATGGCTTGTTCTTTACGGGTTCTTCGCGTACTGGTCATATTTTACATGAACAGTTTGCGGGTCAACCGGGTAAAATTTTAGCGCTAGAAATGGGTGGTAATAATCCACTTATTATTACTGACGTTGAAGACACTAAAGCGGTTGTTCACGATATTATTCAATCAGCGTTTATCTCAAGCGGCCAGCGTTGTACATGTGCACGTAAACTGTTTTTACCTAAAGGTAGCAAAGGCGATGTAATTTTAGAGCGCCTTATCACTGCAACTAAAGCGATTAAAGTAGGTAACTACGATGATGCAGACCAGCCATTTATGGGCTCTATGATCTCATCAGCGGCAGCAGCGGGCATGGTTAAAGCGCAAAACGAGCTTGTTGAGCTTGGCGCTCAAGTATTAGTAGAGCTTGAGCACACAGCTAATACTGGCTTTGTAACACCAGGTATTATTGAGTGTACAAATATTAGTGACTTCCCAGATGAAGAGCATTTTGGACCACTTTTAAAAGTATTCCGCTTTGACGACTTTGACCAAGCCATTGATAAAGCAAACGATACAACCTTTGGTTTATCGGCTGGTTTATTAAGTGATAGTGCAGCAGATTACGACCATTTTTTACGTCGTATTCGCGCTGGTATTGTTAACTGGAACCGCCCAATTACTGGCGCGTCAAGCGCAGCACCATTTGGTGGTATTGGTGCATCGGGCAATCACAGAGCAAGCGCGTATTACGCAGCTGATTACTGTGCATACCCAGTTGCTTCAGTAGAGCTTGAAAAAGTAGCGATGCCAGCAACACTAAGCCCAGGCTTAAAAATAGATTAAGCAGTAATACTACTTAATCATTATAAAAGCAGCTTCGGCTGCTTTTTTTGTATTGCTATCGTACAAGGCTAGTAATTATCGACTCTTTCTGCTTAAATCAGCATAATTAAATATATTTAGGTGGTTCGCATAATGGTTTTAGATAGGCAAGGGTACGATGATTTGATCATGTATCTAACTCAAAATTTAGCATTGTTTGAGAAGCCAGGCGAAATAAAACCAGGCGCTCCAACAGTAATGGAATTAATCGAAGACGTCATTGCACAAAATGTGATGCTTATTTGCGAGCAGCACACAGACCTCAACACAGAGCAGCGTAGTCAAATTGTACGTGAAGTTGATGGCATAGTTTACGATTTAGAAGAAGTCCTCAGCAGCATCACCTCACAGCCTGTCACGGTTGAACAGCATGCCTTTATAGATGAATTTGCAGGTTTAGTGAAAAACCTCTTTGATAGCGCTTTAGCACAACAATCTTAGTCATTTTATAGCCCTGCGTTGCATTTTCATTTGCAACTACGGCTAAGTTGCTTACAATCAAGAAAATATTTTTTTGAGATATAACAATGCAAGCAAATGTAAAATGGGTTGAAGGCGATACGTTTATTGGCCGTTCTAATTCTAACCACAATGTTGTGTTTGATGGCGGCAGCGATAGCGCAGCACCAAGCCCAATGGAAATGGTTTTAATGTCAGTTGGCTGTTGCTCATCAGTTGATGTGGTTAGTATTTTAAAAAAAGCTAAACAAGATTTTTCAGACGTGCAAGTGCAACTCAGTGCAGAACGCGCCGAAACAGCACCGCGCGTGTTTACCAAAATCAACTTACACTTTGTTGTTAAAGGCAATAATGTGTCTGAAAAGCACCTTGCACGTGCAGTTTCACTCTCTGCTGAAAAGTATTGCTCGGTTGCATTAATGCTTGATAAAACAGTAGAAATTACGCATAGCCACGAAGTTGTGCAAGATCAAGCAAAATAACGCTTTTTCCACGAGGAAAATTCGTATAAAATCCGCAAACTTTTCATTCTGCAGGTGCAGAACCCACTAATTTATAGGTTGGTTTATTATGAACAAACCCTTCGATAAACTTAAACTTCATGGCTTTAACAATTTAACCAAAAGTTTAAGCTTTAGTATTTATGATATTTGTTACGCAAAGACCGAGCAACAACGTAAAGAATATATTGAATATATCGATGAGCAGTACAGTGCAGATAGACTAACCGATATTTTAGGTGAAGTTGTTGATATTATTGGTGCTAACATTTTAAATGTAGCGCGCCAAGATTATGAACCGCAAGGCGCAAGTGTAACTATTTTGGTTTCAGAAGAACCAGTAGAAGAGCAGCAAAATTACGATGCTGACGAAGCACCAGGCCCATTACCTGATTCAGTTGTTGCACACTTAGATAAAAGCCATATTTGTGTACACACATACCCAGAAGCTCACCCTGATGATGGTATTTGTACATTCCGTGCTGATATTGAAGTATCTACCTGTGGCATTATTTCGCCACTTAAAGCGTTAAACTTCTTAATTCATAGCCTTGAGTCAGACGTAGTAACAATAGACTACCGCGTACGTGGTTTTACCCGCGACATAAACGGTGTTAAGCACTACATTGATCATGCTATTAGCTCGATTCAAAACTTCATGACAGAAGATACAAAAGAAGCGTACCAGATGATGGACGTGAACGTGTATCAAGAAAACCTGTTCCATACTAAAATGATGTTAAAAGAAACCGACTTAAATACCTATTTATTCGGCCTTTCTACTGATGAGTTATCGGACGAAGAAGAAGACGAGATCCGCTCTAAGCTGACTCGCGAAATGCAAGAAATATTCTATGGCCGTAACCTGCCAGATACAGAATAATAGCAACGAATTAAATTAAAAATGGCGCTCAGTGAGCGCCATTTTTTTGCTTTATTTTATAAGCAATAATTGTGTTTGTCGGCCATTTAAATACCAGACACCGCTTTTATCAAAAATAGCATCTTCCTCTAGCATTATTCTTATTTCTTTATTCCACTGCTTTATAAACACCGCATTGTTAAGCTCAATTGAGTAAGCCGTATTTAAATGTAGCGGATAGTCCCCATCTCCCGGTACACCTTGCTGAGAATCCCACATACCTAATGTAGTACCAGCAGCATGACCATGATAGCCAAGAGGATGAGTATAAATAGTGGGTTTTAATCCCTGAGCAATAGCGGCTTTTCGTGCTGCAGCTAAAACTTCATTACCGGTTTTTCCTACCGCAAATTGATTGGTAAATATATCTTGGAGTTTATTACCGCTTTTTAGTGCTTCAACTAAGTAACTAGGCGCACTCGTTTCGTTTTCTTTGAGCACATACGCATGCTGCTGCGTGTCGGTATTTAAGCGTAAATAAGTAATCCCAAAATCGACATGAAGTAAATCACCGGCTTGTATAACGTTATCATCGTAGCCATTGGTAAAGCTTTCTTCATGATTAAACGACTTCGCATCGGCGCGTTGAATAGCAACGCTTGGATGAAACCATGTTTGTAGTTTTAGCTCTTTTACACGCTCTCTAAACCACCATACCAAGTCATCGCTAGTTGTTTCACCCGCCGTAATTGTTTTACCCGAAAACCCCTCTGCAATAATATGATGAGCAATAGCCACAATATGTTTATACATTTTAACTTCTTCAGGAATGCGTTGTTCTAACCACGCAACACCAAGCGGCTCTGCAGAAATTATTTTATTGTGATAAGTGGCGGGTAAGTTAGCCATTAAGGTTTTGTAATCGCCTAGCACAAGGCCATCGGCATGTGCCCAGTCGGTAGAAGTATTAAGCGCAATGTTGCGAGGTTTGTATTGCTCAATAAGTGTATTGAGTGCTTCCCACTGGCTTGGTTGTGTTTGTTTATCCCAGCCTTTTTTAAATACGTTACCTATTTTATAAGGCGCAATAGCGTAAGCATCAACACCACCTTGTTTATTAAGTGCAAATAGCAAAATAGTGGTGCGTCTGGCTGAAAGCCATGTTGCAGGCAGCATTGTTTTTAATATTGGGTCTTCATTGTATTCGCGGCTTATAAGAAGCCACATATCAGTGTTGTGCTGCTTCATTAACGAGGGCATTAAGCTATTGATTCTAAGCTCAGTTATTTTATCTATAAACGCTGCGCGCTCTTTCATTGATAAAATTATTGGAGGTTCTGAGGCTTTAACTAAAGGGCTTACAAATAGTGTTGCGAGCAAACATGCGCTTATTAGTAATAATTTATTGTATTGCATAGTTGGGCTATTTTTAGGCTAATTTGTACTTAACATGCCAGAACCCACACTATAAAAAAATAATTTGAGACAAAGCGTACAAACAAAAAAGCCCAGCTAATTAAATTAGCTGGGCTTTTGAATATATAGCGTATTAATTAATCATGCTGTAAATAAGTGCAAATACAGCAAGCGAGCCAACCGCTAATATAAATAGCGTGCTAAAGCGATTTCGGTATTTATTAAGTGCAGGTACTTTATAAACTGCAATCATTGGCATAATGAATAAAATCATCGCAATGATAGGGCCCGATAACTGATCCATCATGTCTAAAATACTTGGGTTTTTAACCGCACAAAACCAAATAGCTAAAAACATGATTAACACACCAATTTTATCGGTAACGCCAGCGCTTAAGCCTGTTTGTTTAGTTACTAAACCCGTAAAGCTTTCACGCGCTCCTAAAAAGTGACCCAAAAACGACGATGTAATAGCAATAAAGGCAACAAGCGGCCCAAGTGTGGCAATAAACGAGTTATCAGTAATGTTAGCAAGGTAGGATAAAACCGATACGTTAGCGGCTTTAGCAGCGGCCATTTGCTCGCCTGTAAGCGACAGCACGCAAGAGAACACAAATAACAGTACAAAGGTAATAAGTAGTAAGCTAGTGCGCTTTAAAATCGCCTCAGATTTATGTGTAGCTTGTTCACCGTAGTGACCGCGTTGCACGTTTACAAAGCTTGAGATAGCCGCTGCGTGGCTAAACGAAAACACAATAATAGGAATAGATAACCACAACGTTTTACCAAAGCTGCCCATTTCAGGCATTGTCATATCTGGCATTTGCCAGCTAGGGATTAAATAAAGTGATAAAAAGAACAATATACCCACAAGCGGATAAACTAAAATAGCAAAGGCACGCAGCATTAAGCGCTCTCCGCCCATCATTAAGCTAATCATACCTGCAACTAATACACCCGAAAGCAACACGCGAGAAGGTGATTCCATCCCCATTTGATTAACCATAAAGCTATCAACGGTATTGGTTAAGCCCACACCGTAAATAAGCAAAATTGGGAATATAGATAAAAAGTACAATAAAGAAATTAACCGCCCCGCAGTCACACCAAAGTGTTCTTCAACTACATCGGTAAAATCGGCATCTTTATTTTTTGATGAAAGTACAAAACGCGCTAATCCACGGTGTGCACAAAAGGTCATTGGAAATGCTAAGCATGCCAAAATAATTAACGGCCAAAAACCGCCAATGCCAATATTAATAGGTAAAAATAAAATACCCGCACCAACGGCGGTACCAAAAAGGCTTAAAGTCCACTGCGTATCGTGCAGGTTCCATTTAGAAGTGGGTGTGTTTGAAGGTGTGTGTGCACCTGTTGTTGATGCATTTGAAAGCGTTGCATCTTGAGATGTTGTCATGTGTGTGTTTATCCATTATTTAAATAACAATCGCGCGCAAGAATATAGTTTTTAGCTAAAAATTTCATGTTTTGAGAGGATTTGTAGACTAATTAATTAGACCAAATTGAAGGGTAAGTGTCATGAATACGAAACAGCGGTGTAAAAGTGAGCAAACCCTTAAGCGCCAACACCACATTATAATTTTAAAGTAGGTTGATTAGAGCGCAGCGAAACCCAACACGCTATAGTGTCACGCGAGCAGCAAAGCCGAGGTAGGCGGTTTTCATAACGTAAAAATAGGGGAAGGTCATTTTTATTGGTTTTCATTTAAAAATCAGAATCTGCCCCGAAAAGCTGTTAAGTAGAAGCCATTGATCTGAACTTCATAAGAGATTTTTATTAAACTCCGTTATACTTCCTGCAATTGAATATGCCAAACGAAGTAAATAGGCCACTAACTGCAATGAGCAAAGAGATTCTCTTCCATACTACTTTTGCGCACGAAACCAGTAAAACATGGGTTGTATTTGTCCATGGAGCAGGTGGTAGCTCGGCAATTTGGTTTCGTCAGCTTAAAGCCTATAAAAAAGAATATAATGTATTGCTGCTAGATCTTCGTGGTCACGGTAAATCGAATAACTTAGTACAAAACTTTGTTGATAATAATTATTCATTTAATAATGTCTCTAAAGACATCATCGATGTGTTAGATCATAACAATATCTCCAGCGCACACTTTGTTGGTATTTCATTGGGTACAATTCTTATTCGAAATATTGCTGAAATTGCGCCGCAATATGTTTCTAGCATGGTGCTAGGTGGAGCGGTTACTCGTTTTAATACTCGCAGTAATACATTGGTTTATTTAGGTAATACTTTTAAACACTTCTTGCCTTATATGTGGCTGTATCGCTTATTTGCTTTTATTATGATGCCGAAAAAGCGTCATAAAGAATCTCGACTTTTGTTTGTTCGTGAAGCAAAACGCTTGTGCCAAAAAGAGTTTATAAAATGGTTCAAATTAGCCATGGACGTAAACCCCTTAATGCAGTACTTCAAAGAAAAAGACATTGATATTCCCATTCTTTACATTATGGGCAAAGAAGATCATATGTTCCTTGGCCCTGTTAAAGAAATGGTTAAGCGTCATAAAAACAGCGTACTGCAAACTATTCACCATTGCGGCCATGTCTGCAATGTAGAACGTCCTGACTTATTCAATCAGCACTCGCTTGCTTTTATCGCCCAGCAAAATCGTTAAGGGTTGTTGCTTTTAAAAAGCGTTTAATTAATGGCAAGTCTTAAAAACGTATAATAGCCATCACTTGTTGATTGGAAACGGTCATTCTTTTGCCTTTATCCTCAAGCTAAAAACACTGTATTGCTTCATGCCACACCCTTTTACACACAGTAAAATACCTCGATTAAATATAATTTTATAATTGGCAATCACTTACACAGTTTGTTACTAATAGATATTCACAAAATAAGAACACGCTCATGTTAACTATAAGGGTGTGATTTGAGCAAGTTACTAGAATGCAGGGAAGTGTGTGAGAACATTTTTAGTTTTAATATCATTCCTTCTTAGTGGGTGCTCTCCAATTTGGGAGGAGCAACCTTATAAAGTGTATTAATTGACGGTACCAAAAGGTTAGGTTACAGCCTTGGTCAGGGCGCATATATTGGGCGACTCGATGAACCAATAAATATTAAGTCTAACGAGCAATATATTTCGGTTTATGCTTGTCCGCATAAAACTTGTGCTTTTTACTATATTGATAAAATCAAAGATAACAAGTTTGCTGAACACAAGAAGTTTGTTTATGGGCCATACACAAAAGCTCAATTTGCAGCGATAGCCAAAAAGTTAGGGTTACCGACTACAAATTCCGGCGTTAAAACCGCAATTTAATAAAGGCTAAAACTTTACTTAGATTTTCACTGGCTACAATAGCGCCAAATCAGTTAACTAAAACGCCTTTTAAAGTTTATAAGTATAGAACTTAAAGAAAAGCAAAGGCAGTAAAGAGAGTTCGCATGGATAAAAAGAAAGCCATTGTTATATTATTCGGCATAGTATGGTTTATATTAGGAGCTGCTTTTTTCATAGGTTTTGAGTCAGTAGAAAAGTTGTTGTTTTGTGTGTTTGTATTTTTCTTTTGTTATAGATATATCTATGCATTTATATTAAAGAGAAGTATTTATGCACCATATACCGGTGAGGAAATTCCTCCTACTGAAGGTAATTTAATAAAGCGGCTCTTTATGCTGATTATAGGCATCGGTGTGTGCACCTATTTTACTTTCTTTATCCCTTAAAAAGTATATTTGCCCAGTAGCTCTTTATATTATTAGGTGTCGGCAGGATGAAAAATAAAGATAACGGATATCCTTATCTCAATATAGACCGACTTACGTATATTTATAAATGTGTTAAGTGCAAAGCTCATATTAAAAAAGGCATGGCAACCTGTTATAGATGTGGCTATGAATTCACATCTAGCGATATTGATAAAATGCTTACAGAGTATAAAGAAAACTATTCAAAAAACTGGCATGTTAAGATTTATTTTGTGCTATTTGTTGGAGGGATAGTGCTTTTAGTGCTGAATATAAATTAAATGTACTCTATTAAAAAAGAATTAGGATCAGTTTTTTACTTTCACTCAAAACTATAAATTAGAAGGTTGTCATGGGTAAATTATTGTTATTTTTATCTATTTTTCTGGCCTGTGCCTGCACTTCAACTCATAAGATAGATTCAAACGTTCAATTTAAACGACTCTATGCAGCACTCAAAATAGAAGAGATCTTAAGTTCATTTGAGGGAGAAATGAATATTAGTCCTGAAAAGATACTTTCAGGAGTACTAAGAGATTTACCAGAAAGCCAAAAGCGGGCCTTCATTGAGTCAATGCCTTCAAAAGTTATGGCTGACCCAATTAATGTCAATGCAGCTAAAATTATTTTTAAAAGCAAACTCACTTCATTATTAACTGCACAAGAGTTAAAAATTGCTGCTGACTTTTATTCTAGTAGTATTGGTTTAAAGGCGCATCGAGCTATTATAGATGCAGAGATAGCCGTTTCAGAATCGTTAAACTGATGAGTTTATGTAAGTAAATTAATTTCTCATTTCGAATGAAACAAAAGGAATTTAATAAATGGCACTTTTATCGATTTCAGTGGGCGTTGCATTTTTTGCAGTTGCTATTATTTGGGTTGGGTTTAGCGCTATATTCAGCCAGATGGAAAATTTAGGTTTAGCATATAACTTGATATTGGGTATGTTCCCTGCGTTTATTGGCTTAGTTTTAATAGTGCCTAGTACGCTTTACCGAACGGCTTTTGTATTTGCCCAAAAGCCTGAGCAAACCCTAAAGGAAAAGGTTAGTTTATCGCTTGGTTTGTTTATAACTTTGCTGTGCTTTAGTACGCTTATTAAATTAATTTATACATAACAAATAACTTAAGCATTCCTAAGTATTTGCCTTTATGCTCACTGATCAACTTTCATAGTAAAAGCTATCAATTGTCTTTTTAACAACCGATAGCTAACCACTCAAAACTGCGCTTACTCTTCTATCGCACTCACAATAAAATACGGATTTAAGTACTCATCTTTGGTGTTATAAATAAGTGGGCTGCCATCAAGCTTAGTGACTTTAGCACCGGCTATTTCAGCGATTGCATGGCCTGCGCCTGTATCCCATTCGCAAGTTGGACCTAAGCGCGGGTAAATATCGGCGCTGCCTTCGGCGACTAAACACAGCTTTAGTGAGCTGCCTTTTGACACCATTTCAACCTCATCAAAGCGTTTCACAAACTCGGCTAAATCGGGTGATGGGTGCGAGCGGCTGCCTACAACACGAATTAACCCTTTGTTAGGTTTAGTTGTTACTTTAAGCTCAATTCGCTCATCGCCTTTATCTTTAAATGCGCCAATGGCTTCGGCGGCTAAGTACGATACGCCAAGGGCAGGTGCATCTACTACGGCTAAAATAGGAATGCCGTTTTTGATTAAGGCGATGTTTACTGTAAATTCACCGTTCTTTTTAATAAATTCTTTAGTGCCGTCGATTGGATCAACTAACCAGTAGCTTTTCCACGTTTGGCGTACATCCCAGCTTATGTCGGCGTTTTCTTCACTGAGTATTGGAATGTCGGGTGTGAGCTGTTGAAGCCCTGCCACAATCAGTTTATGAGCTGCTAAATCGGCGTCGGTTACGGGGCTTTCATCGGCTTTGTACTCAACGTTAAAATCCTTTTCGTAAATTCCCATTATCGCTTGGCCTGCTTTGCGGGCAAGGATGAGGGTTTCTTCTAGCAGTTCGGTTTGATTCATGGGGTTAACCTATATTATGTGCTTTTGTTTTAGATACGTTATCAGTTGTGTAACCGATTGGTCTAGGGTGTTTTTACTTGTATCTAAAATTATTTCTGGATTGTTTGGCACTTCGTAGCTTGAATCGATACCAGTGAAGTGTTTTATCTCTCCAGCGCGGGCTTTTTTGTATAAGCCTTTTGGATCGCGGCTTTCGCATACATCCAGTGGGGTATCGATAAATACTTCGATAAATTCGCCTTCGTCTACTAAGCTGCGCACCATGTCGCGTTCTGCTCTAAAAGGCGATATAAACGCAGTAAGTACTAACAAGCCAGCGTCGGTCATTAGTTTTGCGGTTTCGCCTACGCGGCGTATGTTTTCAATGCGGTCTTCGTCGCTAAAGCCTAGATCTTTACACAAACCGTGGCGTACGTTGTCGCCATCGAGCAGGTAAGTGTGCGTACCTTGCTGATTAAGCGCCGCTTCTAGTGCGTTTGCTACGGTGCTTTTGCCAGAGCCTGAAAAGCCGGTAAACCATAAAATAGCGGGCTTATGTTTTTTTTGCTCACTACGCTGTGCTTTTGTAGTTGCGTAGTTATGCCAAACTATATTTTCATCCATAGGGAGAGTCTCTTATGCTGTGAGCGCAGGTATTAAAACGGAAATACCAGCGGGATCAGGGTTAATACCGTGATTGAATAAATAATAGAAAGGGGTAAGCCCATCACTATGTAATCTTTTAAGCGATAGTTACCCGCGCTATAAACCATTAGGTTAGTTTGATACCCAAATGGCGATATAAAGCTGGCTGATGCGCCAAAGGCAACCGCCATAATAAACGGTAGTGGGTCTACATTAAAACCAACCGCGAGCGAGTAAGCAACAGGGAACGACAAGGCAGCTGCTGCGTTATTAGTAATAAGCTCGGTAAATAATACGGTCATTAAAAATATGGCAATAAACGCGCCGTACGGACCAAAGTCGCCAAGTACCATAAACATGGCGTCGGATATTTGCCCGGCAAGTCCGGTGCCTATCATTAATTTAGCAAGGCCAATGGCGCTACCTACAACCACCAATAACTCGATAGGGAAACGGCGTTTTACTTCGTTAAGTTTTATGGTGCCACTGAGCATTAAGCCAATCAGTAACACTAATAAGCCTTTAACTAGCGGCACTATGCCAATAATGCTTAAACCCAGTACTGCAGCAAAGCTTAGTAGCACAATATTTGATTGTTTAGGCGCAAGGTGGGCTTGTAAGTCAAACCCTGAAATATACACAAATTCGCGCTTTAAATTAGGCAAAGTGTAAAAGTTTTTGCCTGGTGCGAGTATAAGTGAGTCGCCAGCTTGTAATTGCACTTGCCCAAGGCCGCCTTGTAAGCGGTCATGTCCACGGCGAATGGCAATAACAGCTGCATGAAACTGCTCTCTAAAGCGGGCTTCTTTTACGGTTTTGCCAATAAATTTTGAAGATTGACTTACGACTACTTCTACTAAGTGTTCTATGTCTTTTTGGTGATTCTCGTGCACTACTTTTAAACCGTCAAAACGGGTAAGTAATGGCACCGATTTTATGTCACCTACAAACAGCAGCACGTCGTCTTTTTGAATAATTTGCTGCGGAGTGACTGCGCAAATGCGGCTCTCGTCGCGAATAATTTCAGCAAGGAATAAGTCTTTTAAATCACGCAGGCCGTTTTCTTCTACGGTTTGGCCTATTAATTTTGAGCTTGCTTGTACTTTACCTTCTAGGTAAAAAGGCACGACTTCTTGGTCGCTTTTACCGTTGTCGGGTAAGTATTTAAGCATTACTAAAATAGTAATTAGGCCTACGCTTAACGCGCCTAAACCCACTAATGTAAAGTCAAAAAAGCCCAGCGGTTCCATACCCGCATCTACTGCAAAGCCATTAACGATTAAGTTGGTTGATGTACCAATAAGCGTGATAGTGCCGCCCAAAATAGCAGTGTACGACAGCGGTAATAATAGCTTTGAAGGGGAGTGATTAGGATTGTCTTTTATCGCGGTAATAAGCGATGCAACAACGGCAGTATTGTTAGTAAACGACGATAAAAAGGCGGTTGATAACCCTAATTTTGTTACCGATTTTACTAAACTACCTTTAGATAGCGATTGCGCTAACTTTTGAATTAGGGTGGTTTTTTCTATTGCGGTCGACACTAACACCAATAGTACTAAAGTGATAAGCGACGGGTTAGCGTAGTTAACTAACATACTTTCAAGATCAATTAGCCCTGCTAAGTAGCTGGTACCAATAGCGCTTACAAATAACCATGCTGGATTAATACGGGTGCCAAAAAGGCACCCGACTAAGGTAAGCATAATGCCTGTTAAAACGAGCTGTTCTACCATGCTTTTAAATTCCTAACAGGCTAAAGTTAACTTATAACTTAGAAATATCAAGCGCTTGCCAATGCGGGAAGTGCTTGCGTACTAAGCTGTTAAATTCAACTTCAAATTCGCTAAAGTTACTTTGCTTTGTTTGGCTTTGCAGTACTTGCTCAATCATACCGGCAGCAACAGTTAGGTTTGATAAGCGATCGATTAGGATAAACGAGCCTGTTTCGTGATTGCTGTGGTACTCGTCTGCCAAAATAGTTTCGGTTAGTTCAAGCGTTACAATCGCAATTTCGTTTAGCTGTAATGAGTCGCTAGTGCCGTGCTCAAGCGTGTTTACATCAATTGTGTAGTCAATCTTTTTAATAATAGCTGAGGTGTTTTTGCTACCTAGTTTTAGGTTATAGCTTTTACCTAACACTAATGGCGATTCATGCATCCACACAATTTTAGCTTGCAGCTGGTTAGTAACAGCGGCCGTTGAATTTGCAGGTACGATTACATCCCCTCGGCTAATATCAATCTCGTTATTTAGGGTAACGGTAATTGCTTGGCCTGCTTCGGCGCTGTCCAGATTACCATCAAAGGTAACAATTTCTTTAATGCTTGATGTTTTACCCGACGGTAATACTTTTATAGCATCGCCTACGTGCATCTTGCCCGATGTCAGTGTGCCCTGAAAACCACGGAAGTTTAAGTTAGGACGCACGACATATTGCACCGGTAGGCGCGCTTCAAAGCCTGTATCTGTTTCGGCTGCTGGCGAATCTTCTAATAACTCTAGTAGCGGCTTGTCGGTGTAATACGGTGTATGTGCAGAGCGTGTTACTACGTTGTCGCCTTTAAGCGCCGACATAGGCACAAACTTAATGTTTGATACGTTAAGTTGCTCAGCAAATTTAAGGTAATCGGCCTTAATTTTTTCATATACGGTTTCGTCAAAATCAACGATATCCATTTTATTAACGGCAACAACAAACTGTTTAATGCCCAGCGAGTCACAAATAAAGCTATGGCGCTTAGTTTGTACTTGTACGCCGTAACGCGCATCAACCAAAATAATGGCGACATCGCTTGTTGATGCACCAGTTACCATGTTGCGCGTGTATTGCTCGTGCCCAGGCGTGTCGGCAATAATAAATTTACGCTTAGCCGTTGAAAAGTAACGGTACGCTACGTCAATGGTAATACCTTGCTCACGCTCAGCTTGTAGGCCATCAACTAATAAAGCAAGGTCAAGATCTTCACCTGCATTACCTACTTTCTCGTTATCTTTATGAAGGGCTGCTAGCTGATCTTCATAAATTTGGTGGCTGTCGTGCAGTAGGCGGCCAATCAGTGTTGATTTACCGTCATCTACGCTGCCACAAGTAAGCATGCGTAATAAGCTTTTGTCTTGTTGGCGTGCTAGGTAGGCGTCTATGCCTATTTCTTTTACTTCGTTAAATGTATCGTTATTTTGGCTAGACATTAAAAATACCCCTCACGTTTTTTCTTCTCCATTGAGCCGGCTGAATCATGGTCAATAACACGACCTTCACGTTCAGATGACGTAGATAGCAGCATTTCTTCGATGATTTCGGTTAAAGTACTGGCTGTTGATTCAACTGCACCGGTAAGTGGGTAGCAGCCTAATGTACGAAAACGTACAGATTTCATTTGCGGTACTTCACCTTCATTAAGAGGCATACGCTCATCGTCAACCATAATTAAAGTACCGTCGCGCTCAACTACTGGGCGATCTTTAGCTAGGTACAATGGCACCATTTCGATGTTTTCTTGATAAATGTATTGCCAAATATCAAGCTCAGTCCAGTTAGATAATGGGAAAACACGAATGCTCTCACCCGGATTAACTTGGCTGTTGTAGGTATTCCAAAGCTCTGGGCGTTGGTTTTTAGGGTCCCAACGGTGGTGTTTGTCGCGGAACGAATAAACACGCTCTTTTGCGCGTGACTTTTCTTCGTCTCGGCGTGCGCCACCGAATGCTGCATCAAAGCCGTATTTATCTAGCGCTTGCTTTAAGCCTTGGGTTTTCATTATGTCGGTATGTTTACCCGAACCATGCGTAAACGGGCCTACGCCCATTTCAATGCCTTCTGGATTTTTGTGTACCAGTAGATCAAAGCCGTATTCTTTAGCTATACGGTCGCGAAACTCAATCATTTCACGAAACTTCCAGTTGGTGTCTACGTGTAATAACGGAAACGGAATTTTTGCAGGGTAAAATGCTTTACGCGCTAAGTGCAAAAGTACCGACGAATCTTTACCAATAGAGTAAAGCATTACTGGGTTCTCAAACTCAGCGGCGACTTCGCGCATGATTTTGATACTTTCAGCTTCAAGTTGCTGAAGGTGAGTTAAAGCCATTGTTAGTCGTCCTACTAAAATGATTAAAAGTTACAAATTTAAAATTCGGTTATGTATTTGATACATCTGTTAGCGGCTGTGCAAAGCTGCTTGTTTGCTCGTTTTTCCCAAACCACGCTAGTTGCGAGTGCAGGGCGGCTACTTCACCAATAATGAGTAGCGCAGGCGATATAATGCTGTTGCGTTCAATTAAGTCGGCAAGTTCGCCTAATTGGCCTGTTACTACACGCTGATTTTTACGTGTACCGTTTTCGATAATGGCAACAGGGGTGTCGGCTTTGCGGCCATGTTTTAAAAGCTCGCCTTGTATGTGCGGCGATTTAATTACGCCCATGTAAATAGCCAGCGTTTGATTTGCTTTTGCCAGCGATTGCCAATCAAGTTCTTGACCGTCTTTTTTACAGTGGCCAGTTACAAATTGAATGGCTTGTGCATGGTCGCGATGCGTAAGCGGAATACCCGCGTAAGCACTACAACCTGCAGCGGCTGTAATACCTGGAACAATTTGATAATTTACGTTGTTAGCAGCCAGTACTTGTACTTCTTCGCCACCACGGCCATAAATAAACGGGTCACCACCTTTAATGCGGCACACTTTTTTGCCTTGTTTAGCAAGGTCGACCAGCATTTGGTTGGTATCTTCTTGAACAACACTATGATCGCCCAAACGTTTACCTACGCAAATAAGGTCAGCATCGCGGCGCACTAGTTCCATAATTTCGTCAGAGACTAAAAAGTCATAAACGACGACGTCGGCTTGTTGCATAAGTTGTAGTGCTTTAAGTGTTAAAAGCTCTGGATCGCCAGGGCCTGCGCCTACTACATATACTTCGCCTTCAGGTTCTGCTTTAGCATCTAGCATATGCTCTAGTTGCTGCTGTGCGGCTTGGGTATCGCCGGTTTGTACTTTACTCACGACAGATGAGTCGAACACGCCTTCCCAAAATTGGCGGCGGTCTGAAAAATGCTTAAAGCGTTTTTTTACTTTGTCTCTAAAGCCACCGACAAGTGTTGCAAGTGGGCCAATATGATGTGGAATAAGAGTTTCGAGCTTTTCGCGTAAGCGACGTGCAAGTACGGGCGCTGTGCCAGCACTTGATATAGCAATCGTAATTGGGTCACGGTCAACAATGGATGGGAATATAAACGTACATTTAGGTTGGTCATCAACCACGTTTACAAACACATTGCGGGCATTGGCAAGTTCAAATACGTTGTTGTTTACTTCATCGCGGTCGGTTGCTGCAATAACAAGCATTTTGCCATCAAGGTGCGATTCATCAAAATAAGCATCAATAAGCGTTACTTCATTATTATGTGCATGCTCTTTTATTTCGTCGCAAAACCAAGGTGCTACTAAAGTAACGCTTGCTCTCGCTTTTAAAAACGCGCGACATTTGCGTAATGCGACCTCTCCACCGCCAACAACCAATACTGGTTTGTTGTCGAGTTTGGTAAAGATAGGTAAATACTGCACGTTAATAAGACCCCTAAACAAATTCAAATATAAGAAAACGCTTTATTCTGATAAGCAGAATATAGTGGCTATCAATAAGTAAAAAATAATTAAAACCAAGTTGATATAACCAAAAGTTATAATAGGTGGGCTTTTTAGGCCTAAGAGCTAGTTAACAAGGGATTGCGCGGAGTTACAAGTAAAATAACCAGCTTATAGTGTTTGGTTATGAGCTATAGCGAGTTTAGTTTAATTTGTTAATATGGAGGCATATCAAATTTTGTACTTATACCATTTGCATTAAATTAGTGATCTATTATAGCGACGAGAAAATAGCTCAATAACAAGGCTAAAATTATGATACATAGTTGTTCTATATAAATAGTTTTTAACCTAGTTAGTGCGTTATTTAATACGCTAAAATGATCATGTTTTTAATAAAATTGGTATTACATAAGCAACGGAGCTCTAATGACACAACACCAAAAAGATGCCGCATTAGCAGTCGCACTGATGGATTTAACAAGCTTAAACACCAGCGATACCACCAAAAGCATTCAAGCACTTGTTGATAGCATAAATCCTACCTTAGGTACGCCTGCCGCAGTATGTGTTTATAGCGATTTTGTTGATGATGCAAAAATAGCACTCGCAGCGCGTGAGCTTAACCATGTTAAAGTCGCAACAGTCACTAACTTTCCAACGGGTGATGCACCACTGAGTGATGTAATTAACGAAACACTTATTGCTATAGAGCGCGGCGCAGAGGAAATTGATTTGGTTATTCCTTATAAAAAACTAATAGCGGGCGATGCTCAAACTGTACTTAGCTATGTAAGCGAAAGTAAAAAAGTGTGTGGGTCGCGCGCGCAACTTAAAGTAATAATAGAAAGCGGCGAGCTAAAAACTGACGCGCTTATTACTCAAGCCACGAAACTTGCAATTGAAGGCGGTGCTGATTTTGTAAAAACCAGTACGGGTAAAGTGGCTGTAAATGCCACGCTTGAATCAACAAAAATTATGCTAACAGCCATTAAAAACTCAAACAAACGTGTGGGCTTTAAAGCGGCTGGCGGTGTTAAAACTGTTGCCGATGCTAGTGATTATTTAGCACTAGCACGCGCAATAATGGGTGATGATTATTTGCAAGCAAATACATTTAGGTTTGGCGCGTCAAGCTTGTTAAGTGACGTTTATAAAACCATAGGGAAATAATCAATATCTTTGGATTGTAGGTTTATCTAACCGATTAAATTATTAGCAGTTTAAACAATAATGTAATTAATTAATTAGATTTTCCAATGTGGGTATCTTTTAGGCTTGTGTTAATGAACTGCGTAAGTATAATAGGCATCCACTTTGCAGGGGCGTAGTTCCAATTGGTAGAACAGCGGTCTCCAAAACCGATGGTTGGGAGTTCGAATCTCTCCGCCCCTGCCAGTTTTACTTGTTATTTGAGTAGTCTGAGATTAAAAACCGGTTTAAATTAAGTCTGTTTTTAAGTTTAGATTTTAATGGATTAACCCTGCCGTAGTGTAGGGTTGTTGTGTCTGTAGTTAAGGTAATAATATTATGAGCACGAATGTAGAAACACCATCAAGTGCGATGGAGTCAGTAAAGTGGTTAGTAGCAATCGCGCTACTTGCAGGCGCAGTTGTTGGTAATCACATGTATGCAGATCAATCTGTATTACTACGTGCTATTGGCGTTGTTGTTGCAATAGCGGCCGGATTAGCAATTGCCTCGCAAACATTTAAGGGACGTAACTTTCTTGCTTTCGCTAAAGAAGCTCGAATTGAAGTACGCAAAGTTATTTGGCCAACGCGCCAAGAAACTACCCACACGACATTAATTGTAATGGTTGCAACAGTGATTATGGCACTTATCCTTTGGGGATTAGATGGCATTTTATTCCGCGCTGTAGGCTTTTTAACTGGATTGGAGATCTGATCCCATGTCGGATGAGAACGAGAACAAAGAAATTAAGTTACGTTGGTATGTAGTACAGGCCTTTTCTGGTTACGAAAAGCGTGTAGCTCAAACGTTAATTGAACATATTAAAATCGAAGGTCTAGAATCGAGCTTTGGTGAGATATTAGTACCAACTGAAGAAGTTGTTGAGATGCGCGCTGGCCAAAAGCGTAAATCTGAGCGTAAATTCTTCCCAGGTTATGTATTAGTACAAATGGATATGAATGACGCAAGCTGGCACTTAGTGAACAGCACAGAACGCGTTATGGGCTTTATTGGTGGTACGTCTGATCGTCCTGCTCCTATCAGCCCTAAAGAAGCTGAGCGCATTCTTAATCGCCTACAAGAAAATGCTGAAGCACCTAAACCTGCTACATTATTTGAACCAGGTGAAGTTGTACGCGTTACAGATGGTCCATTTGCAGATTTCAGTGGTGTAGTTGAAGAAGTTGACTACGAAAAGAGCCGCGTAAAAGTATCTGTACTTATTTTTGGTCGTTCTACGCCAGTTGAGCTTGAATTCGGTCAAGTTGAGCAAGATAAGTAATTGATTAAAAAAGCTTCGCTAATTTTTATTTAAATTTTGGCATGAAGCTTGAAAAAGGCCGCTGATTAACTTATAATCAGCGGCCTTTTTGTATTAAGGTAAAATTTATTTTTTACTGTGCAAAAAGTACGAAACCAATTTTTAAACTGGGAAGCCGTTAGAGTACGCGTCCTCGCGCGCACAAGGCTGAGACCCACCAAATGAGGTATTTATAATGGCTAAAAAAGTTGAAGCTCTAATCAAGCTACAAGTTGCCGCTGGTATGGCTAATCCTAGTCCTCCAGTAGGTCCTGCACTAGGTCAACACGGTGTAAACATCATGGAATTCTGTAAAGCGTTTAACGCACGTACAGAGTCTATCGAAAAAGGCGCTCCAGTTCCTGTAGTGATCTCTGTTTACGGTGACCGTTCATTTACGTTCGACATGAAAACGCCACCTGCTGCTTACTTACTTAAGAAAGCTGCTGGTATCAAGTCAGGCTCAGGCCGTCCTAACACTGATAAAGTAGGCACAGTAACTCGTGCTCAACTTGAAGAAATTGTTGAGACAAAACGAACTGACCTTACAGCTGCCGATATGGACGCAGCGGTTCGCACTATCGCAGGTTCTGCGCGTGCGATGGGCTTGAACGTAGAGGACTAAGAAATGGCTAAATTAACTAAACGTATGCGTACTATCCGCGAAAAAGTGGAAGTAACTAAAGATTACGAAATCAATGAAGCAGTTGCTCTTTTAAAAGAGTTAGCGACAGCTAAATTCGTAGAAAGTGTTGACGTTGCCGTTAACCTTGGTATCGATGCTCGTAAATCTGATCAAAACGTTCGTGGTGCTACTGTACTACCTAACGGTACTGGTCGTGACGTTCGTGTTGCTGTATTCACACAAGGCGCTAATGCAGAAGCTGCAAAAGAAGCCGGTGCTGAATTAGTAGGTATGGAAGATCTTGCTGAACTAGTTAAAAAAGGCGAGATGAACTTTGACGTTGTTGTTGCATCACCAGACGCTATGCGTGTTGTTGGTCAACTAGGTCAAATCTTAGGCCCACGTGGTCTAATGCCAAACCCTAAAACTGGTACTGTAACGCCTAACGTTGCAGAAGCAGTTAAAAATGCTAAAGCAGGTCAAGTACGTTACCGTAATGACAAAAATGGCATCATCCATACTACTATTGGTAAGGTTGATTTCACTGCAGAGCAGTTACAACAAAACCTTGAAGCTCTAATTGTTGCGCTTAAGAAGGCTAAACCTTCTCAAGCTAAAGGTGTTTACTTGAAGAAAGTAACTATCTCTACAACAATGGGCGCAGGTGTTTCTGTTGACCAAAACACTTTAAGCACTATTGTTGCTTAATTGAGTGTTTACATGGCGTGAAATTTGTACTATAATTTCGCGCCATTTTGTTGATTAATTTATTAATTTGCAAAGTAAAGAATTCGGGTTGAAGTCCATAATTTCGTTAAGCCTTCGGGGTTAACGATAAATTGGGCTTCCGTCCAAGACCGTAGGTGGCTTCGGCCTTAATATTCACCTACGTAGACGGTGTAGACCCCAGATAGATTTTTCCTAATCCTTCTGGCTCTCGCCGTAAAAAGCATCTCTACCTTGTTTGGTAGGGAAGAGTAGAACAGGGGAATCCGATAATCGGTACCCCCATTAAACCAGGAGTAACACCCATGGCTTTAAATCTTCAAGGCAAAAAAGCAATAGTTGCTGAAGTCAACGAAGCAGCCAATGGTGCTCTATCTGCAGTTGTTGCAGATTCTCGTGGTGTAACAGTTGGCGCAATCACTGCCCTTCGTAAAGAAGCTCGTGCAAATGGTGTTTGGATGAAAGTTGTCCGTAACACTTTAGCAAAACGTGCTCTTGAAGGAACAGATTTTGAGTGTCTTTCTGATTCATTTGTTGGTCCAAGCTTAATCGCTTTCTCATCAGAGCACCCAGGTGCTGCTGCGCGTATCTTTTCAGATTTCGCGAAAAAGAATGAGAAATTCGAGCTTAAAACGGCCGCTTTTGAAGGAAATGTTGTTGATGCAGCAATGCTTGCTACATTACCTACATACGATGAAGCTGTTGCACGCTTAATGAGTGCTATGAAAGAAGCGTCTGCTGGCAAATTGTGTAAAACAATTGAAGCAGTACGTGTACAGAAAGAAGAGCAAGCTGCTTAATTTTAAGCTGTTTAATCTCACTTTCGGTGTAAAATTTATTTGGACTTAATGTCCGTTAATTATTAGGAAATTTGTAATGTCTGTATCTAAAGACCAAATCCTTGACGCAATTGCTGAAATGTCAGTAATGGACGTTGTTGCTCTTATCGAAGCAATGGAAGAAAAATTCGGCGTAACTGCTGCAGCTGCAATGGTAGCTGGTCCAGCTGCTGAAGCTGCTGAAGAGAAAACAGAATTTGACGTAATCCTTACTGGCGCTGGCGCTAACAAGGTTTCTGCAATCAAAGCTGTTCGTAGCGCAACTGGCCTTGGCCTTAAAGAAGCGAAAGCTCTTGTTGAAGCTGCTCCTACACCTGTTAAAGAAGGTGTATCTAAAGAAGAAGCTGAAGCACTTGCAAAAGATCTTACTGAAGCTGGTGCTGAAGTTGAGGTTAAGTAATTTAGCTTTTGCTAAGTTCGCTGCCTGAGAAATCAGGCAAGGGCTGGTGATTATTTAATCACCGGCCTTTTTGCGCTATAGAGTGATGCACTCTTTTAGTTCAAATAAAATCTGATTTTTTCTTTACTTTCAACGCTTTATAGTTTGCTAGTGTTAAAGTGGGATCTAATTAGAACAACAGTTAAATGTTGTAAAATCTTGGCATAGCTGCCAGTTAAGTCTGTTCTTACAAGAACAGGTCGGGTCAAAGATCAGCAAGCTGAGGAACCCCATGGCTTACTCTTATTCTGAAAAGAAACGTATCCGTAAGGATTTTGGTAAACGTCCACAAGTTTTGGATATACCTTTTTTACTGTCTACACAGTTAGAATCGTTTAAAAAATTCTTAGTGCCGGACGCTGATGGCGATCATGGTTTGGAAGCTGCCTTCCGTTCTGTGTTCCCTATTAAAAGCTACTCGGGAAATTCTGAGCTTCAATACGTAAGTTACCGTATTGGTGAGCCAGTTTTCGATGTAAAAGAATGTCAAATTCGCGGTGTGACTTATTCTGCTCCACTTCGCGTGAAACTGCGTCTTGTTGTTATGGACAAAGAAGCACCAGGCACAGTTAAAGACATTAAAGAGCAAGAAGTTTACATGGGCGAAATTCCGCTCATGACAGATACCGGTACTTTTGTAATCAATGGTACAGAGCGTGTTATCGTTTCTCAGCTACACCGTAGCCCTGGTGTATTCTTTGATAACGACCGCGGTAAAACCCATTCATCGGGTAAAGTATTATATAACGCACGCGTTATACCTTACCGTGGTTCATGGTTAGACTTCGAATTTGATGCAAAAGATAACTTATATGTACGTATTGACCGCCGTCGTAAATTACCGGCGTCTATCATCCTACGTGCACTAGAGTATTCTAGCGAAGAAATCCTAGATATGTTCTTCGATAACACTACGTTTGAAGTAACGAATGGTAAAGTTCTTATGGAACTTGTACCTTCGCGTTTACGTGGTGAAACTGCCGCTTTTGATATCAAGAGCGAAGACGGTGAAGTATTTGTTGAAAGCGGTCGTCGTGTTACGGCTCGCCACATCAAGAGCATCGAGAAGAAAGGCATTAAGCAATTAGAAGTACCACATGAGTACATCATTGGCCGTATTGTAGCTAAAAACTATGTTGATGAGTCAACTGGTGAAGTTATTGCAAATGCAAATGACGAGCTAACTCTAGAGCTAATGGCTGAATTGGTTAAAGCCGGTCACACTAAAATTGATACGTTATATATCAATGAAGTGGACAGCGGTGCTTACATGTCAAATACATTGAACATTGACTCTTCAAGCAGCCGTTTAGAAGCACTAGTAGAAATTTACCGCATGATGCGCCCAGGCGAGCCACCGACGAAAGACGCGGCTGAAGCCTTATTCCAGAACTTGTTCTTCTCTGAAGAGCGTTATGACTTATCTACTGTAGGTCGTATGAAGTTCAATAGCCGTGTTGGTTACGATACAGACACAGGCCCAGGCACATTAAGCAAAGAAGACATCGTGTCTGTTATGAAAGTATTAATTGCTATTCGTAACGGTCAAGGCGATGTTGATGATATCGATCACTTAGGCAACCGTCGTATACGTAGTGTTGGCGAAATGGCTGAGAACCAATTCCGTGTTGGTCTAGTACGTGTTGAACGTGCTGTACGTGAGCGTTTAAGCTTAGGTGACCTTGACGCGATAATGCCACAAGATCTTATTAACGCTAAGCCTATTTCGGCAGCGGTTAAAGAGTTCTTCGGCTCGTCTCAGTTATCACAGTTTATGGACCAAAATAACCCACTATCAGAAGTTACGCATAAACGTCGTATCTCTGCATTAGGTCCGGGCGGTCTAACTCGTGAACGCGCAGGCTTTGAAGTACGTGACGTTCACGTAACTCACTATGGTCGCGTATGTCCAATCGAGACTCCTGAGGGTCCAAACATCGGTCTAATTAACTCGTTGTCTACGTACGCACGTACAAATGACTACGGTTTCTTAGAAACACCTTACCGCAAAGTGGTAGATGGTGTTGTAACTGATGAAGTTGATTACTTATCAGCCATTGAAGAAGGTCAGTTTGTTATCGCACAGGCGAACTCAAACTTAACTGAAACCAATGAGTTTGTTGATGAACTTATTCCATGTCGTCACAAAGGTGAATCTACCTTTATGGGTCGCATGGACCAGCAGTATATGGATGTATCACCACAACAGGTGATCTCTGTAGCGGCAGCACTTATCCCGTTCCTAGAACACGATGATGCTAACCGTGCATTGATGGGTTCAAACATGCAACGTCAAGCAGTACCAACATTGAAAGCGGATAAACCGTTAGTAGGTACTGGTATTGAGTTAACACTAGCGAAAGACTCTGGTGTAACTATCGTTGCTAAACGTGGTGGTGAAGTAATGTATGCTGACGCAAGTCGCATCGTTGTAAATGTACATGAAGAAGAACGCATCCCTGGTGAAGCGGGCATCGACATCTACAACTTAACCAAATACACACGTTCTAACCAAAATACATGTATTAACCAAAAACCAACTTGTATGGTTGGCGAACCGGTTACTCGTGGTGACGTGTTAGCAGATGGTCCTTCGACTGACTTAGGTGACTTAGCCCTTGGTCAAAACCTTCGCGTGGCATTCATGCCATGGAACGGTTACAACTTCGAAGATTCAATCTTGTTATCAGAGCGCGTAGTTGAAGAAGATCGTCTAACGACTATCCATATTCAAGAACTACAGTGTGTTGCCCGTGATACTAAATTAGGTCCTGAAGAGATCACTGCAGATATCCCGAATGTGGGTGAGTCTGCGCTAGGCAAGCTTGATGAATCAGGCGTTGTATATATTGGTGCTGAAGTTAAAGGCGGCGATATCCTAGTAGGTAAAGTGACTCCTAAAGGCGAGACACAGCTTACACCTGAAGAGAAGCTACTACGTGCTATCTTCGGCGAAAAAGCGTCTGACGTTAAAGACAGCTCTTTACGTGTACCAAACTCTGTAACTGGTACTGTAATTGACGTGCAAGTTTTCACCCGTGATGGTGTTGAAAAAGATAAACGCGCGTTAGAAGTTGAAGATATGCAGCTTCGCGAAGCGAAGAAAGACTTCAACGAAGAGTTCCGTATTTTAGAAGCAGGCGTTTTAGACCGTGCACGCAAGCTACTTATAGCTGCTGGTTTTGATGAAGAAAAACTTGCATCTCTTAATGCTGAAAAAGTACTTACGCAAAGCCTTGCTGAAGAAGACAAGCAAGCTGAGCTTGAGCAACTAGCTGCACAGTACGATGAGCTTAAAGCTGAATACGATAAAAAGTTTGAAAACAAACGTCGTAAAATTACCCAAGGTGATGATTTAGCACCAGGCGTACTTAAGATTGTTAAAGTATACCTAGCTGTTAAACGTCGTATCCAACCGGGTGATAAAATGGCGGGTCGTCACGGTAACAAAGGTGTTATCTCGACTATCGTACCAGTAGAAGATATGCCTTACGATGACAAAGGTCGTACGGTAGATATCGTATTGAATCCACTAGGTGTACCATCGCGTATGAACATCGGTCAGATCCTTGAAACACATATGGGTCTTGCTGCACGTGGTATCGGTGAACGTATTGAAGAGATGATGAAAGAACAACGTGAGCTTCATGAGCTACGTGAATTCATCAAGCAAGCTTACGAAATTGGTGAATCTCGCCAAGTTGTAGACATTGCTAGCTTCACTGATGACGAAATTCGTCGTCTAGCTGAAAACTTAAAAGGTGGTTTACCAATAGCTACTCCTGCATTTGATGGCGCGAAAGAAAGCGAAATCAAAGACATGCTTGAGCTTGGTGGATATCCTCGAAGTGGTCAGGTTACACTTTATGATGGCCGTACTGGCGATCAGTTTGAACGTCAAGTAACTGTTGGTTACATGTACATGCTTAAACTTAACCACTTGGTTGACGATAAGATGCACGCACGTTCTACTGGTTCTTACAGCCTTGTTACTCAGCAGCCGCTGGGTGGTAAAGCACAGTTCGGTGGCCAGCGTTTTGGTGAGATGGAAGTATGGGCACTTGAAGCTTACGGTGCTGCTTACACTCTACAAGAAATGCTAACAGTGAAATCGGATGACGTGAACGGTCGTACTAAGATGTATAAAAACATCGTTGATGGTAACCATAAAATGGAACCAGGTATGCCAGAATCGTTCAACGTATTGTTGAAAGAAATCCGCTCACTGGGTATCAACATCGAGTTGGAAGAAAATTAAGCCAATTAGATGCTGCAGTTAACGCTGCAGCATCTGTTATGGCTGAATAGAATGTAGGGACGAGACTATCCGTCCTCAAGATTAACTCCGACAGGAGAGCTAAGGTGAAAGACTTACTTAAGTTTCTGAAGCAACAAAATAAGACCGAAGAATTCGATGCAATTCGCATTGGTCTTGCTTCACCAGACATGGTTCGTTCATGGTCATACGGTGAAGTAAAGAAACCTGAGACTATTAACTACCGTACTTTCAAGCCTGAGCGCGACGGCTTATTCTGTGCCCGTATTTTCGGCCCAGTGAAAGATTATGAGTGTTTATGTGGTAAATATAAACGCCTTAAACACCGTGGTGTGATCTGTGAAAAGTGTGGCGTTGAAGTAACACTCACTAAAGTGCGACGCGATCGTATGGGTCATATCGACCTTGCGAGCCCAGTTGCACATATATGGTTTTTAAAATCATTACCGTCACGTATTGGCTTAATGCTAGATATGACGCTTCGTGATATTGAACGTGTTCTTTACTTCGAATCATTCGTAGTAACTGAGCCTGGTATGACAACGCTTGAGCGTGGTCAACTATTAGGTGAAGAAGAATACTTAGATTCACTAGAAGAGCACGGTGATGAATTTGAAGCGAAGATGGGTGCTGAAGCAGTTTTAGACTTGCTTCGTGAACTTGATCTTGCTCAATTAATTGCTGAGATGCGTGAAGAGTTACCAACAATTAACTCTGAAACTAAGCGTAAAAAAATCACTAAACGTCTTAAGTTAATGGAATCGTTCCACCAATCAGGTAATAACCCTGAGTGGATGATCATGACAGTACTTCCAGTATTGCCACCTGATCTACGTCCATTAGTACCATTAGACGGTGGTCGTTTTGCGACATCTGATCTAAACGACCTTTACCGTCGTGTTATTAACCGTAATAACCGTCTTAAGCGTCTACTAGATTTAGCAGCACCAGACATTATTGTACGCAACGAAAAACGTATGTTACAAGAAGCGGTAGATGCGCTACTTGATAACGGTCGTCGTGGTCGTGCAATTACAGGTTCTAACAAACGTCCTCTTAAATCTCTTGCTGATATGATCAAGGGTAAGCAAGGTCGTTTCCGTCAGAACTTACTTGGTAAGCGTGTAGATTATTCAGGCCGTTCTGTAATCACAGTAGGTCCTACTCTTAAGCTTCACCAATGTGGTCTTCCTAAGAAGATGGCACTAGAGTTATTCAAACCATTCATCTATGGCAAATTAGAGCGTCGCGGCATGGCTACGACAATCAAAGCAGCTAAGAAGATGGTTGAACGTGAAGTTCCGGAAGTATGGGATGTACTTGACGAAGTAATTCGTGAACATCCAGTATTACTTAACCGTGCACCAACACTTCACCGTTTGGGTATCCAAGCGTTTGAACCTGTGCTTATCGAAGGTAAAGCGATTCATTTGCATCCATTAGTATGTGCGGCCTACAACGCCGATTTCGATGGTGACCAAATGGCGGTACACGTACCGTTAACAATCGAAGCACAGCTTGAAGCTCGTGCCTTAATGATGTCAACAAACAACATTCTATCTCCTGCGAATGGTGAGCCAATCATCGTTCCTTCACAGGATGTTGTATTGGGTCTTTATTACATGACTCGTGACCGCATTAACGCTAAGGGCGAAGGCGCGATATTTAAAGATCCAAAAGAAGCAGAAAAAGCATACCGCAGCGGCAATGCAGACCTTCACGCAATCGTGAAAGTACGTATTAGCCAATCAGTTAAAAACGAAGACGGCATAGTAGAAGATACTGTTACTGTTATCGATACAACTGTTGGTCGTGCAATTCTGTCTCTAATTTTACCTAAAGGCATGCCGTTTGCGTCAATCAACCAGCCGCTAGGTAAAAAGCAGATTTCTGGCTTATTGAATGAGTGTTACCGTCGTCTAGGTCTTAAAGATACAGTTATCTTTGCTGACCAAGTTATGTACACCGGTTTCCATTATGCAATGAAGTCAGGTGTTTCTATCGGTATTGATGACTTAGTTATCCCACCGATTAAAGCACAGATAATTGAATCAGCTGAAGCTGAAGTGACTGAAATCAACCAACAATTCCAATCAGGTCTTGTAACGGCTGGTGAAAAGTACAATAAAGTTATCGATATCTGGTCACGTGTAAACGAAAACTTATCACGTGAGATGATGGCTAACTTGTCAAAAGATACAGTTATCAATGCAAAAGGTGAAGAAGTAGAGCAACCGTCATTTAACTCAGTGTTTATGATGGCCGACTCAGGTGCTCGTGGTAGTGCTGCACAGATTCGTCAGTTGGCGGGTATGCGTGGTCTAATGGCACGTCCAGATGGTTCAATCATCGAGACGCCAATCACAGCTAACTTCCGTGAAGGTCTAAACGTACTTCAGTACTTCATCTCAACGCATGGTGCGCGTAAAGGTCTTGCCGATACAGCACTTAAAACAGCAAACTCGGGTTACCTAACGCGTCGTCTAGTAGACGTTGCACAAGATTTGGTAATCAATGAAGATGACTGTGGCACAGAAGATGGCTTAACAATGAAACCGCTTATTGAAGGTGGTGATGTTGTAGAAGCACTTCGCGAACGTGTTTTAGGTCGTGTTGTTGCTGAAGATATTGTAATTCCAGGTACTAATACTGTACTTGTTGAACGTAATGTTATGCTTGACGAAAAACTGTGTGACCTTTTAGAAGAGCACTCAGTAGATGAAGTTCGCGTACGTTCTGTTATCACATGTGATAATGACTTTGGTGTTTGTGCTAACTGTTACGGTCGTGACCTAGCACGTGGTCACATCATTAACGCTGGTGAATCAGTGGGTGTTATCGCGGCTCAATCAATCGGTGAGCCGGGTACACAGTTAACAATGCGTACCTTCCACATCGGTGGTGCGGCATCTAGAGCATCTGCAGAAAATAATGTACAAGTTAAAACTAACGGTACATTAAAACTTCATAACTCTAAGTACGTATTAAACACAGACGGTAAGATTGTTATTACCTCTCGTTCTACGGAAATTACTATCATCGATAGTCATGGTCGTGAGAAAGAGCGTTATAAAGTACCTTACGGTGCGGTACTAACAGTGCAAGACAATGCAGAAGTTCAAGGTAACGACATCGTTGCTACTTGGGACCCGCATAGTCACCCAATCGTTCTTGAGCATAAGTCAAAAGTATCGTTCAGCGATATCGATGATTCAAATACTGAAGCACAGACAGATGAACTAACCGGTTTAACCCGTGTAGTTGTTAAAGACCTTGCTAAAGTAAATACGAAAGAACCAAAGCTTATCATTGAAAGTGAAGAGCGCGGTCTGCAAGAAACACGTCTTCCTTCATTCACTACGATTGAAGTTATTGACGGCGTTACAGCAAACCCAGGTGACGTGTTAGCACGTATTCCGCAAGAAGGTTCGAAAACTCGTGATATCACGGGTGGTCTACCACGCGTAGCCGACTTATTTGAAGCTCGTAAGCCAAAAGATCCAGCTATATTAGCTGAAGTAACTGGTACAATTAGCTTCGGTAAAGAGACTAAAGGTAAGAAGCGTTTAGTTATTACTCCAGCTGAAGGTGATCATTACGAAGAGATGATTCCTAAGTGGCGTCAACTTAACGTGTTTGAAGGTGAGCAAGTGTCTAAAGGTGAAGTTATTGCCGATGGTCCTGAATCACCGCATGACATCTTACGCCTACGTGGTGTGACTCATGTTGCTAACTATATCGTTAACGAAGTGCAAGAGGTTTACCGTTTGCAAGGCGTTAAGATCAATGACAAGCACATTGAAACAATTATCCGTCAAATGTTACGTAAATGTACCATTATGCACGGCGGTGATACTGACTTCTTAGCCGGTGAACAAATCGAAGTGGCGCGCGTTAATATCGCAAACCGTGACCTTGAAAAACAAGGTAAGATACCAGCTAAGTTTGAAATCCAGTTAATGGGTATCACAAAAGCATCACTAGCAACAGAATCTTTCATCTCTGCAGCGTCTTTCCAAGAGACAACACGTGTTCTTACAGATGCGGCAGTGAATGGTAAGAGCGATGAGCTTCGCGGTCTTAAAGAAAACGTAATTGTGGGTCGTTTGATCCCAGCCGGTACCGGTTTTGCATATCATCAAGAACGTATGGCTCGCCGTAAACAAAGCAAAGTAGTAGTAGAAGAGCAAACAGTAAGTGCAGAAGAGGCGACTCAAGCACTTACAGACGCTCTAAATGCTGATTTGTCTGGAAATCAATAAACTGTTCTTAATCAATAGATTAAGTGATCGTAAGGCAGTTATATGCTGTCTTACGATTAGTTTAGGTTGACAGGTTAAACTTTGCTCATTAAAATTCCGCCACCCATTTACTTGTGTGCTTAATGCAGGCTCGTAAATAAAGGGCGGATTTTTTATTTTTTTTCAGTAGTAATTTTAATTTCAGGAGCTATTTAAATGGCAACTATTAACCAGCTAGTGCGTAAGCCACGCCGTAGTAAGGTTACGAAAAGTAACTCAGCTGCACTAAAAGCGTGTCCGCAAAAGCGCGGTGTATGTACTCGCGTATATACAACTACACCTAAGAAACCAAACTCGGCGTTACGTAAAGTAGCACGTGTACGTTTAACTAACGGTTTCGAAGTAACTTCATACATTGGCGGTGAAGGTCATAACCTTCAAGAGCATAGTGTAATCCTAATCCGTGGTGGTCGTGTTAAAGATTTACCAGGTGTGCGTTTTCACACTGTTCGTGGTGCACTTGACTGTGCAGGCGTTAGCGATCGTCGTCAAGCTCGTTCTAAATACGGTGCAAAACGCCCTAAAGGGTAATTGTATTCCGTTAGTAAGGCCAAGCACTAAATATTTATAATTATTGTTTTGGGTGATTGACTCGAAAGAGCAAACCTGAATAAACCGGAGATACAAAATGCCTAGAAGACGCGTAATCGGTCAACGTAAAATTCTTCCAGATCCTAAGTTCGGATCGGAACTTCTTGCTAAATTCGTTAACATCGTGATGTTAGACGGCAAGAAATCTACTGCTGAAAAAATTGTTTATGGTGCGCTAGACGTGGCTGCTGAGAAATCAGGCAAGTCGCACCTAGAAATCTTTGAAACTGCACTTGATAACATCCGTCCACAGGTAGAGGTTAAATCTCGCCGTGTTGGTGGTTCAACTTATCAAGTACCAGTTGAAGTACGTCCAGTTCGTCGTAACGCATTAGGTATGCGTTGGTTAGTAGACGCTGCACGTAAGCGTGGCGAAAAATCTATGGGCTTACGTTTAGCTCAAGAAATCGTTGACGCTTCTGATAATAAAGGCACTGCGGTTAAGAAACGTGAAGACGTTCACCGTATGGCTGAAGCGAATAAAGCATTCGCTCATTACCGTTGGTAATCTGTCTTTAACCTTTAAGAGGATCATATGGCACGTACAACTCCACTTGAGCGCTATCGTAATATAGGTATTGTTGCTCACGTAGATGCAGGCAAAACCACCACAACAGAACGTGTTCTGTTCTACACAGGTCTTTCTCATAAGATCGGTGAAGTACATGATGGCGCTGCAACTATGGATTGGATGGAGCAGGAACAAGAGCGTGGTATCACAATCACTTCTGCTGCAACAACGTGTTTTTGGAAAGGGATGGACGCTCAATTTGACGCCCATCGTATCAATATTATTGATACTCCAGGACACGTAGATTTCACTATCGAAGTAGAGCGTTCTTTACGCGTATTAGATGGTGCGGTAGTTGTTCTTTGTGCTTCATCTGGTGTACAGCCGCAAACTGAGACAGTTTGGCGTCAAGCGAACAAATACGAAGTTCCGAGAATGATCTTCGTAAATAAAATGGATCGCACGGGCGCAGACTTCTTAGCAGTGGTCAGCCAGGTGAAATCTCGTCTTGGAGCAACGCCTGTTCCAATTCAGTTGCCTGTAGGCGCTGAGGACGACTTTAAAGGTGTTATTGACCTTATAAAAATGAAAGTGATTAACTGGAACGAAGCGGACCAGGGTATGACTTTCTCTTATGAGGCAATACCGGCAGAACTTCTGGAATTAGCTGAAGAATGGCGCGCTCATTTAGTTGAAAGCGCTGCTGAAGCAACAGAAGAACTAATGGATAAATACTTAGAAGGTGAAGAGTTAAGTGAAGCAGAAATTAAAAATGCTTTACGCCAACGAACATTAGCAAATGAGATTGTTCCAGTTACTTGTGGTAGCGCATTTAAAAACAAAGGCGTTCAAGCTGTGCTTGATGGCGTTGTTGAATATATGCCGTCACCAGAGCAAGTGAAACAAATCCAAGGTATCTTAGAAAATGGTACTGAGGAAGAACGTCCAGCTAATGATAAAGCGCCGTTTGCTGCACTCGCATTTAAGATTGCAACAGACCCGTTCGTTGGAACCTTGACCTTTTTCCGTGTTTACTCTGGTACTGTTAAACAGGGTGACACGGTATATAATCCAGTAAAAAGTAAGCGTGAGCGACTTGGCCGTATCGTACAGATGCATTCAAACTCTCGTGAAGAGATCAAAGAAGTTTTCGCAGGCGACATCGCGGCAGCTATTGGTCTTAAAGACGTAACAACAGGTGAAACACTGTGTGATCCGAATTCTATTATTACGCTTGAGCGTATGGAATTCCCAGAACCAGTAATCTCTATTGCGGTTGAGCCCCGCACTATAGCTGACCAAGACAAGATGGGTATCGCACTAGGTAAACTAGCTGCTGAAGATCCTTCTTTTCGCGTACAAACTGACGAAGAATCAGGCCAGGTTATAATCTCTGGCATGGGTGAACTTCACCTAGATATCATCGTCGACCGTATGAAACGTGAATTCAGTGTTGAATGTAACGTTGGTAAGCCGCAGGTCTCATACCGAGAAGCTATTCGTTCAACTGTTAAGGTTGAAGGGAAGTTTATACGTCAGTCAGGTGGTCGTGGCCAATATGGACACGTTTGGATTAAACTTGAACCGATGGATATTACGGATGATGAGTCACCAATTTACGAGTTCGTTAACGAAACCGTAGGTGGTTCAGTTCCTAAAGAATTCGTTCCTGCGGTAGACAAAGGTATCCAAGAGCAAATGTCTCAAGGTGTACTGGCAGGCTACCCATTACTTGGCGTTAAAGCGACTTTATATGATGGTTCATTCCATGATGTAGATTCGAATGAAATGGCATTTAAAATAGCAGGTTCACTGGCAATGAAAAACGGGGCGCTTGAAGCTAACCCTGTACTTTTAGAGCCAGTAATGAAGGTTGAAGTACTCACTCCTGATTCAAATATGGGTGATGTAGTTGGCGACTTAAACCGTCGCCGCGGCATAATCGAAGGCATGGAAGATGCATTAGGTGGACTTAAGCAAATTAATGCGCAAGTTCCTCTTTCTGAAATGTTTGGTTATGCAACTGCTTTACGATCTGCAACACAGGGCCGTGCCTCATACTCTATGGAGTTTGTGAAGTACGCTGAAGCCTCTAAAAATGTCGCAGATACAATAATTTCAGCTCGCGCTGTTATATAATTTTAGCTTGTCTGGCTCAATAGTGAGTCAGGCTTTAATTTCTTTATTAGGAATTTTTTAAGATGGCAAAAGAAAAGTTTGAACGCGTAAAACCGCACGTAAACGTTGGTACAATCGGCCACGTTGACCACGGTAAAACTACACTAACTGCAGCAATCACTAACGTACTTGCAAAAGTATACGGCGG